>NZ_JBAKHM010000064.1:0-680 GCF_036902725.1 Micromonospora psammae
CTCAAAGATCTCTACCTCCTGCTGGGCAGGCTGCAAGGCGTCCTGGCATACGCCGCCCTCGACCTAGGCAGCGCCGAGGCAGCCATGACCCACGCAGACGCTGCATGGACCTGTGCGGAACACGCTGGAGACAACGAGCTGCGCGCGTGGACACGCGGCACCCAAAGCCTGATCGCGCGTTTCCAGGGCGACTACGCCCACGCCCTGGACTACGTGCACGACGGACTGAGGTACAAGGCAAGGGGCACCGGCCGGATACGGCTGCTCTGCGGGGTGGCTCAGTGCCATGCCAATCTCGGCGACTCCACAGGCGCGAACCGCACGCTTGACCTAGCGCAGACGGAGCGGGAGGAGCTTGCCAGCACGGACTCCGTTGATGGCCTCTTCGGCTTCTCTGTCGCCAAGCAGCACTACTACGCGGGGAGCAGCCTGATCTGGCTGGCGGGTGGGGTCGACGCGGAACGAGCTGCCCGAGAGGCGGGGCGGGCAATCGAACTCTGGGAGAAGGAGCCCCCGGAGAGCAGATCCTTGGACGACGAGGCCCTGGCCCACGTCTACCAAGGAACCGCCTTCCTGCAAGTCGGGAACCTCGACTCCGCCGCTGCCGCCATCCGGCCGATCCTCGACCTGCCAGCGGACCGCCAAATCTCCTGGATCAAGAAGCGGCTCGACAGGTTCGC
>NZ_JBAKHM010000013.1:0-163853 GCF_036902725.1 Micromonospora psammae
TCCGACTTGGGCCGGGCGGCCGCGGGTCGCCGGGTCCGTGCCGCCGCGGGCCGGCCGGACCACGCCGCCGCGCCGGGCGGCGTCCCCGGTGCCGGCCGGGTCCGTCGCCGTCGCGGGGGACGGGTCGTCGTGCCCGGGTGCCGCTCGTCTGCCAGTCACGGCGTTCATTGGACACCGCCGGCCGGCAGCTGTCGGGCAGCTCGCGCCGCGTGTCGGCGACAAATCGGACGAATGGTCGGGGTGGCGGGGTGGTCCGTCCGGGCCGCCGCGCCACCGGGGGGCCTATTGATTCGCGGGCACCGGGGAGCGCACTAGGCTTGCTGGTCATGAGTCACGTTCTCGCGGCGGTCGCCTGGCCGTACGCCAACGGCCCGCGCCACATCGGCCACGTCTCCGGTTTCGGCGTTCCCTCCGACGTCTTCGCCCGGTACATGCGGATGGCCGGCCACGACGTGCTCATGGTCTCCGGCACCGACGAGCACGGCACCCCGATCCAGGTGCAGGCCGACGCGGACGGGGTCACCCCCCGCGAGCTGGCCGACCGGTACAACCGGGTGATCGTCGAGGACCTGCACGGGCTCGGCCTCTCCTACGACCTGTTCACCCGCACCACCACCGGCAACCACTACGCCGTGGTGCAGGAGCTCTTCGAGGGGATGCACCGCAACGGGTACATCGTGCCGAAGACCACGATGGGCGCCATCTCGCCGTCGACCGGGCGGACCCTGCCCGACCGCTACATCGAGGGCACCTGCCCGATCTGCGGGTACGACAGCGCCCGTGGCGACCAGTGCGACAACTGCGGCAACCAGCTCGACCCGGTCGACCTGATCGACCCGAAGTCGAAGATCAACGGGGAGACCCCGAAGTTCGTCGAGACCGAGCACTTCTTCCTGGACCTGCCCGCCCTGGCCGAGGTGCTGCGGCAGTGGCTGGACACCCGGGAGGGCTGGCGGCCCAACGTGCTGCGGTTCTCCCGGAACCTGCTCGACGACCTCCAGCCCCGGGCCATCACCCGGGACCTGGAGTGGGGGGTCCCGATCCCCCTCGACGGCTGGCGGGACCGGGGCGACAAGCGGATCTACGTCTGGTTCGACGCGGTGATCGGCTACCTGTCGGCCTCCATCGAGTGGGCCCGCCGCTCCGGCGACCCGGAGGCCTGGCGCAGGTTCTGGAACTCGAAGGACGCCGAGGGCAGTGTGCCGTCGGCCGACGGAGTCGGCGGAGACGCCCGCGCCTACTACTTCATGGGCAAGGACAACATCGTCTTCCACTCGGTGATCTGGCCGGCGCTGCTCAGCGGCTACTCCGGCGAGGGCTCGCGGGACGGCGAGCCGGGCGAGCTGGGCCGCCTCAACCTGCCCACCGAGGTGGTCTCCAGCGAGTACCTGACCATGGAGGGCCGGAAGTTCTCCTCGTCCCGCAAGGTCGTGATCTACGTACGGGACTTCCTGGAGCGGTACGACGCCGACGCGCTGCGCTACTTCATCGCCGCCGCCGGCCCGGAGAGCAACGACACCGACTTCACCTGGGCGGAGTTCCTCCGCCGCAACAACGACGAGCTGGTCGCCGGCTGGGGCAACCTGGTCAACCGGTCCGTCTCGATGGCGGCGAAGAACTTCGGCGCGATCCCGCCGGTCGACCCGGCCGGGCTCACCGAGGCCGACGAGGCGCTGCTCGCCACCGCCCGGGCCGGCTTCGACACGGTCGGCGACCTGATCGCCCGGCACCGGCAGAAGCAGGCCATCGGCGAGGCGATGAAGGTGGTCGCCGAAGCCAACCGCTACCTCTCCGACCAGGCCCCGTGGAAGCTCAAGGACGCCGCGGACAAGCCCCGGATGGGCACCATCCTGCACGTCGTCCTCCAGGTGGTCAGCGACGCCAACACGCTGCTCACCCCGTTCCTGCCGCACTCCGCGCAGAAGGTGCACGAGCTGCTCGGCGGCACCGGCGTGCACGCGCCGATGCCGGTGATCGAGGAGGTCGACGACCTCGACGGCGGGCCGGCGTACCCGGTGCTCACCGGTGACTACACCGTCGGCGCGCGCTGGGCGTCCGTACCGCTGGAGGCCGGGCGGCCGCTCGCCGCGCCGAAGCCGGTCTTCCGCAAGCTCGACCCGGTCATCGTCGAGGAGGAGCTGGCCCGGCTGGCCGGCTGAACCCATGTACGGCGGCGCGGCCCAGGGGTCTCCCCGGGGCCGCGCCGCCGATCCGTCGGCCGGTCGCCGCTCAGGCGCCGGCCATGCTGGGCTGGCCGAAGAAGCTCAGGAGCTCCTGGGTGACCTCGTCGGCGTGCGTCCAGGGCGTGCCGTGCGGGGCGCCCTTCAAGACGACCAGCCGGCTGTTCGGCAGCATCGGCTGGAGCCGCTGCCCGGTCAACGGGAAGGGCAGCACGTTGTCCTTGTCGCCCTGCACGATCAGCACCGGCACGTCGATCCGGGGCAGGTCGTCCCGGAAGTCCGTCTGCCAGGCGCCCACGCTGTCGTGGGTGCCCCGCGCCGAGGCCATCGTGCCGATGTTCCAGTGCGCCCGGTACGCCTCCTCGCTGACCCACCCGCCCTTGTTCTCCGAGTAGTTGAAGAACGCCTCGCAGAAGGAGGTCAGGTAGGCGAACCGGTCGGCCAGGATCGCCTGCTGGAACCCGTCGAAGAGCGACTTGTCGGCGCCCTCCGGGTTGTCCGCCGTCTTCAGCAGGAACGGCGCCAGCGGGGCGAGCAGCACCGCCCGGCTCACCCGACCCGAGCCGTACGTGCCCAGGTAGCGGGTCACCTCACCGGTGCCCATCGAATGGCCCACCAGCATTACGTCGCGCAGGTCCAGCTGCGTCATGAGCACGTCGAGGTCGGCGGTGAACGTGTCGTAGTCGTACCCCGTCGCCGGCTGGCCGGACGCGCCGAAACCCCGCCGGTCGTACGTGATCACCCGGTAGCCGGCGTTCAGCAGCTGGCCGGCGACCTTCTCCCAGGTCGCGCCGTTGAACGGGAACCCGTGGATCAGCACCACCGGCTGACCGGAACCGCGATCCTCGTAGTACAGGTCGATGGGGGCGGAGTTCTCCGCGCCGACCGTGATGAAGGGCATGGCGGTCTCCTGATCTGCGACGTCGGACGCCCGCGCTTTCCCGGGCCACTGCCCGTTATGCGTGCCCCCTCACACCGCGTACGGCAGGTCCACCACCCGGTCGTCGGTCACCTCGGCCCCCGGCGCCCACGCCTCGTAGACCCCCCGCTCGTGGCACTGCGCCCCGGTCGCCAGCACCGAGTCCGGATCCGGCCGGCACAGCCGCAGCCGCAGCCAGCCCGCCTCCTCCCGCAGCACCAGACAGGGGGCGCCGCGCCAGTGCGCGTACCGCAGCCGGCGGGCCACCGAATCCACCGGGTAACGCGCGGCCCGGGTCATCGCCAGCACCCGGAACCCGCCCGGCAGGTCGGCCACCGCCTCGTACTCGCCGCCGGCGTGGCCGCCGACGAGCTGGGTGGAGCGGGGCGCGTCGCCGGTCGGGACGTACTCCTGGTCCGGGGAGAGGCCCGGCACGGCGGCCAGCAGGTGCCGCCACTGCGGGCCGACCATCCGCAGCCAGCCCCGCTGCTCCGCCTGGTAGCTGTAGAGCACCACCTCCACCCCGTCGGCGGTGTAGGCGAGCAGGGTGGCGTTCGCCGGCAGCGGCAGGTCGGCCAGGTCCCGGGTGACGAACTCCGGGATGAGCTGGAGGTTGCTGGGGACGAAACCGGTCCCCAGCACCGGCGGACCGAGCCGGTCCCGTTGCGGCAACGCCCGCAGCCCCCGGTGCGCCTCGCCGACCGGCACGTCGTAGTCGGCCGGGTCGGCGGCCCGCCAGCGCAGCGCGTACGCCACGTCGACGCCGTCCCGCCCGCCCTCACCGTCGCCGCGCAGCACGGCCAGCGCCGCCGGTGTCCGCAGGTGCGCCACGTCGTGCTCCCGGTAGCAGAAGCCGTGCGGCAGCCAGCCGCGCACGTAACCGGCGAGCTGCCGGGCGGAGAGCACCTTGACCATCCGGGTGCCGCGCCGGATCACCGCCGAGGCCCGTACCGCGGCCAGCGTCGGGTCGCCCGCCGCCGTCGGCTGCTGGCTGAGCTGGTGGACGTCCGACCAGCCTCGGTCCCGGTGCAGCGGCACCAGCAGCGGCGACTCCGGCTCCTCGGCCGGCTCGGTCGCGCCGTGCACCGAGGTCACCTCGGTGACGTGCGCGAAGCGCCGCCACGGCGGCGCGCCGCCCGGGCGGGGCGCCCACTCGAACCCGGCCGCCTCCTCGGCGCTGAACAACTCGTACGCGGCGCCTCGGGCGATCTCCTCCGCCGGGTACACCGCCCCGTGGTACGTCACGTGCAGCCCGGCCCGTTCGGACGCGGCGCCGTCGGCCTGCGGGGTGACGCTCACGCCGGCGACGCTAAGCCGGCCAGATGCCGGGCCGGTGAACAGGTGATGGCGTCCCGGGAACGTCGCCCGTGCCCGGTGTGTGATGCTGGCGAGCGATGAGTGAGCCGACCGAGACCCGCAAGCAGCGCGCCGCCCGCCGCGCCGGGGAGTTCCCGCCCGCGCCGGAGCCGCTGCCCCGCCCCGTGCTGGACAGCCACACCCACCTGGACATCACGGTCAGCGAGGCCGGCGTCCCCGGTGGTGGGCCTGGCGACGACCCGGTCGCGGTGGCGATCGAGGTGGCCGCCGCGGTCGGCGTGGACCGGCTGGTGCAGGTCGGCGTGGACGTCGCCTCGTCCCGTTGGGGCGCCGACGTGGCTGAGAAGTACCCGGCGGTGCTGGCCACCGTCGCGCTGCACCCGAACGAGGCGCCCCGCCTGGCCGACCTGGACGAGGCGCTGCGGGAGATCGAGACGCTCGCCGCCCGCGACCGGGTACGCGGCGTCGGCGAGACCGGGATGGACTTCTACCGCACCGGCGACCAGGGGCGGGCCGCGCAGGAGGAGAGCTTCCGGGCGCACATCGCCATCGCCAAGCGCTACGGCAAGGCGCTGGTCATCCACGACCGGGACGCGCACGCCGACGTGCTGCGCGTCCTCGACGACGAGGGCGCCCCGGACACCGTGGTGCTGCACTGCTTCTCCGGCGACGCCGAGTTCGCCGCCGAGTGCGTGCGCCGGGGCCACCTGCTCAGCTTCGCCGGCACGGTCACCTTCGGCAGCGCCGCGGCGCTGCGCGAGGCCGCCGCGCTCACCCCGATCGACCAGATCCTGGTGGAGACCGACGCGCCGTACCTGACCCCGATGCCGCACCGGGGACGGCCGAACGCGTCGTACCTGATCCCGCTGACGGTCCGGTCGCTGGCCGCGACCACCGGCGCGGACCTCGACGAGCTCTGCGCCGCCATCTCCGCCACCGGCGACCGCGTCTTCGGCCCGTGGTGAGCGGGCCCGACCCCGCCGCTACGCTACGGGGCGTGACCGGTCTCCTCGGCCCGGCGGAGATCCGGGAACTGGCCGCCCGGCTGGGCGTCGCCCCCACCAAGAAGCTCGGCCAGAACTTCGTCCACGACCCGAACACCGTCCGCCGGATCGTCACCGCCGCCGGGCTGGCCCCGGACGACGTGGCGCTGGAGGTCGGCCCCGGGCTCGGCTCGCTCACCCTGGCCCTGCTCCCGGTCGCCGCGCACGTGCACGCCGTGGAGATCGACCCGGTGCTGGCCGGGGCGCTGCCGGAGACCGCCGCCCGGCACGCCGGCCCGGACGCCGCCCGGCTCACCGTGCACCGGGCCGACGCGCTGCGGGTCCGCGCCGCCGAACTGGCCGACCCGGCTCCGACCGCGCTGGTGGCGAACCTGCCCTACAACGTCGCCGTGCCGGTGGTGCTGCACCTGCTCGCCGAGCTGCCCAGCCTGCGGCACGGGCTGGTGATGGTGCAGAAGGAGGTCGCCGACCGGCTGGTCGCCGGTCCCGGCTCCAAGGTGTACGGCATCCCGTCGGTGAAGCTCGCCTGGTACTCCCGGGCGCGCGCCGCCGGCAAGGTGCCGCCGAACGTGTTCTGGCCGGTGCCGAACGTCGACTCCGGCCTGGTCGCCTTCACCCGCCGGGAACCGCCCCGCGACGACGTGGCCCGGGAGGCGGTCTTCGCGGTGGTCGACGCCGCGTTCGCGCAGCGCCGCAAGACGCTGCGCGCCGCGCTGGCCGGCTGGGCCGGTGGGGCCGACCGGGCCGCCGCCGCGCTCACCGCCGCCGGGGTGGACCCGGGCGCACGCGGGGAGTCACTCACCGTCGAACAGTTCGCCGCCATCGCCGCGTCGGCTCCGTCCGTCGCGCCCGCCGCGCAGTAGTCTGGCGGCGTGTCCGCCGAGGGCCCGCCGCACGTGTACGCGTACGACCTCGTCGACGGCCGGTACGAGCCGGCCGCCGACTGCGCCGAGGAGCTGATCGTGGAAAAGCCGTTCGACATCCGGTTGCGTGTGCGGGACATCGCCCCGTGACCGAGGCCTGGCGACCCGAGGGTGAGGACGAGCGGCGCGGGGCCAGCGGTCCGGTCAAGGTCCGGGTGCCCGCGAAGGTCAACCTGCACCTCGGGGTGGGGCCGCTGCGTCGCGACGGCTACCACGAGCTGAACACCGTCTACCACGCGATCTCGATCTTCGACGAGCTGACCGCCCGGCGGGGCGACACGCTCACCCTGACCATGGAGGGCGAGGGCGCCGGCGAGCTGGCCCTGGACGACACCAACCTGGTGATCCGGGCCGCGCACGCCCTCGCCGGGTACGCCGGCGTGCTGCCGCACGCCCGGCTGCACCTGCGCAAGCAGATCCCGCTCGCCGGCGGGCTGGCCGGCGGCAGCGCCGACGCGGCGGCCACCCTGGTCGCCTGCGACGCGCTCTGGGGGACCGGGCTCTCCCGCGACGAACTGGCCGGCATCGCCGCCGACCTCGGCTCGGACGTGCCCTTCCTGATCCACGGCGGCACCGCGCTCGGCACCGGCCGGGGCGAGGCGGTCAGCCCGGTGCTGGCCCGCCCCACCTCCTGGCACTGGGTGGTGGCCGTGGCCGACGGCGGCCTCTCCACCCCCGCCGCCTACCGGGAGCTGGACCGGCTCCGCGACGCCGGTGCCGCCGGTGCGCCGCTGGGCAGCACCGACGCGCTGCTCGCCGCGCTGCGCCAGCGTGATCCGCGGGTGCTCGCCGCGACCCTCGGCAACGACCTCCAGGACGCCGCGCTGGCGATGCGCCCGTCGCTGGTCGACACCCTCAAGGCCGGCGAGGCGGCCGGCGCGCTCGCCGGCCTCGTCTCCGGCTCCGGCCCGACCTGTGTCTTCCTGGCCGGGGACGCGGCCGACGCCGAGCGGATCGCCGGGGAGCTGGAGGCCGCCGACGTGTGCCGGGAGGCCCGGGTCGCGCACGGGCCGGTCGCCGGAGCCCGCATCATCTGACCGGCGAGCCCCGCGCACCCGACATCTCGGACGCCGGCCTCGCCCGGCACGTCGGATGCCGGCCTCGCCCGGCACGTCGGGCAGGCGAGATCGACTCCAGGTCGGCGACGTGGGGGTCTCCGGGTGGCGGGGACACCCCCGTTCCGGCGGCACGGAGTTGATCGTGCGCGCCGGGCGGAGGCGGGCGGCGCGGGCGGCTCGAGCGCCCGCGTACCCTGGGGCCAGGCGTCCCCAGGTGCCCGCCGGCACCGGGACGCCTTGATCATGGGAGGTGAGGTCGTGGCCAACATCGTCAACCTGGACCGGGTGTCCAAGGGGTACGGCGCCGCCGGGCCGCTGCTCACCGACGTCTCGCTCGGCCTGGACGACGCCGACCGGATCGGCGTGGTCGGCCTCAACGGCGCCGGCAAGTCCACCCTGCTGCGGCTGCTCACCAAGCAGGAGGAACCGGACGACGGCCGGGTAACCCACCGCCGCGACCTGCGCGTCGCCTGGCTGCCGCAGAGCCTGACTCTCACCCCCGAGGCGACCGTCCGGGACGTGGTGCTCGGCACCGCCTGGCTGGACCAGAGCATGGGCGCCGAGCACGAGTGGGCCGGCGACGCCGGGGTCCGGGCCATCCTCGACGGGCTCGGCATGCCCCACCTCGGCCTCGACCAGCCGGTCGGCCCGATGTCCGGCGGCGAGCGCCGCCGGGTGGCGCTGGCCGCCCTGCTGGTCCGCGAGTCCGACCTGCTGATCCTCGACGAGCCCACCAACCACCTCGACGTCGGTGGCGTCGACTGGCTGGCGAAGTACCTGGTCGGCCGGAAGGGCGCCCTGGTCGTGGTCACCCACGACCGGTGGTTCCTCGACGCGGTCTGCACCACCACCTGGGAGGTCGCCGACCAGACGGTCCGGGCCTACGAGGGCGGGTTCGCCGCCTGGACCCTGGCCCGTGTCGAGCGCGAGCGGGTCGCCGCGGCCACCGAGGCCCGCCGGCAGAACCTGCTCCGCAAGGAGATCGCCTGGCTGCGGCGCGGCCCACCGGCCCGTACCTCCAAGCCGCGGTTCCGCATCGACGCCGCCAACGCGCTCATCGCCGACGTCCCGCCGCCGCGCGACACCATGTCGCTGCAACGGCTCGCCACCGCCCGGCTCGGCAAGCAGGTGTACGACCTGGAGGACGTCCGGCTGCTCGCCGGCCCGAAGGAGATCCTGCACCGCGCCACCTGGCAGGTCGGCCCCGGCGACCGGATCGCCGTCCTCGGCCGCAACGGCGCCGGCAAGACCACCCTGCTGCGGATGCTCGCCGGGGTCACCCGCCCCGACGGCGGGCGCTTCCACACCGGCTCCACCGTCCGGCCCGCGTTCCTCTCCCAGGAGCTGGCCGAACTCCCCGGCCACCTGCGGGTCCTGGAGGCCGTCGAGGAGGTCGCCCGCCGGGTGCAGCTGGGCGACCGGGAGGTCTCCGCCGCTCAGCTCGCCGAGATCTTCGGCTTCGACGACCGGCGGCTCTGGACGCCGGTCAGCGACCTCTCCGGCGGGGAGCGCCGCCGGTTGCAGATGCTCCGCCTGCTCGCCGGCGAGCCGAACGTGCTGCTCTTCGACGAGCCGACCAACGACCTGGACACCGACACCCTGGCCGCGCTGGAGGACCTGCTCGACTCCTGGCCCGGGACGATCATCGTGGCCAGCCACGACCGGTACCTCATCGAACGGGTCACCGACGTCGCGTACGGCATGTTCGGCGACGGCCGGCTGGTGCACCTGCCCGGCGGCGTCGACGAGTACCTGGCGCGGGCCGGTGGCGCGGAGCCGGCGCGTACCCCGGCGGCCCCCACGGCCCCCACGGCCGGGCCGGGCGTCGCCGCCCCGACCGGCATGTCGGCCGCCGAGGCCCGGCAGGCCCGCAAGGAACTGGCCCGGCTGGAGCGTCAGGTCGCCAAGCTGGAGCAGAAGGAGACCGCGCTGCTCGACCAGCTCGCCACGCACGCCACCGACTACGCCAAGGTGGCCGAGCTCGACGCGCAGCTCAAGGAGCTGCGGGCCGAACGCGAGCGGACCGAGGAGACGTGGCTGGCCCTGGCCGACGAGATCCCACCGGTCTGAGGCGGTTCCGGCCCGGACGGGGCCCCGTGTGCGGCGTCACATGCCGGCGTGCGGGAGAATCGTCGGCGACCCTCACCCGAACGGCGTTGGAGACACAGTCATGGCCCATACCCCCGTCAACCACCCCGCGCGGCCGGTCTACCGGGCGATCGGCGGGCTCGTTGGTCTGTACCTGGTGGTCTTCGGTGTGCTCGGCATCATCGCGAGCGCCGGCAACGACATCCTCGCCCAGGATGACACCAAGGTCTTCGGTCAGGGCACGAACCTCGGATTCTCGCTGCTCAGCATCCTGATCGGCCTCGCCGTGCTGGCCGGCACCGCAATCGGCCGCAACCTCGACGTGGCGATCAACCAGGTCCTGGCGTACGGCCTGATGGTGCTGGGCCTGGCGCAGCTGGCCTTCATCCAGACCGACGCCAACATCTTCAACTTCACCATCATCACCGTCATCGTGGTGCTGACCCTGAGCCTGGTCCTGCTGATGGTCGGCATGTACGGCAAGGTCGGCACCGACGAGGACAAGGAAGCCTGGCAGAAGGCTCGCCTCGTGCTCTGATCCGCCGCCGATGGCGCCCGCGGTTGTCGCCGGGGCCCGACCCGGACCGGGGCGGGCCCCGGCGACCGCCGTTTGACGGACAGTGGCCGCCCGGCTGAGCGACAATTCCTCCGAACCGGCCGTATTCGGATGGGGGAGTCATGGTGCACTTTCCGGTGAACCACCCGGCGCGCCCGCTGTACCGGGCCATCGCCGGCCTGGTCGGGCTCTACATCCTGGTCTTCGGCGTCTGGGGCGTCGCGCTGACCTGGGACCAGCCGCTGTTCGACCGGGGCAGCACCTGGGCCCTCGGGCTCCGCACCAACCTCGCGTTCTCGCTCGTGTCGGTGGTCTTCGGCGTGGTCCTGATCATCGGCGCGTCCCGGCGCAGCAACCTGGGCCACTACATGAACCTGACCGCCGGGGTGGTCTTCATGGTCACCGGCGTGGCCATGATGGCCGTCCTGCAGACCACCGCCAACTTCCTGAACTTCTCCATGTCGACGGTGATCATCTCGATGGTCTTCGGGCTGACGCTGCTCGCCACCGGCCTCTACGACAAGGTCGGCACCGAGGAACACGCCGAGCAGGAGAAGGCCAGCCGCCGCCACCCGATAGCCGAGACCAACAGCCGCTGAGCCGGCTCAGGCACGCTTCCGCACCGTGATCAGGCCCGGCTTCGCCTCCAGGTGCGACAACCCGTTCCAGGCCAGGTTGACCAGGTGCGCGGCCACCGTCTCCTTGCGCGGCTTGCGCACCTCCAGCCACCACCGGCCGGTCAGCGCCACCATGCCCACCAGCGCCTGCGAGTAGAGCTCGGCCAGCTTCGGGTCGTACCCCCGGCCGGAGAACTCGGCCGCCAGGATGTGCTCCACCTGGTGCCCGACGTCGTTCATCACGCTGCTGAAGTTGCCCGTCGCCGACATCAGCGGCGACTCCCGGACCAGCACCCGGAACCCGCTGGTCTCCTCCTCGATGTAGGTGAGCAGCGCCAACGCCGCCTGCTCCAGCAGCTCGCGCGGGTGCCCGGCGGTCAGCGCCGTGGTGATCCGGTCCAGCAGCGCCCGTACCTCGCGGTCGACCACCACCGCGTAGAGGCCCTCCTTGCCGCCGAAGTGCTCGTAGACCACCGGCTTGGAGACCTTGGCGCGGGACGCGACCTCCTCGATGGAGGTGGCGTCGAAGCCCTTCTCGGCGAAGACCTGCCGGCCGATCGAGATCAGTTGCTCGCGACGCTGGGCGGCGGACATGCGCACCCGGGAGGCGGGCTTCGCGGTCGCCGCCGGCACCGCCCGTCGTGGCCGCTCGGGGATCCCGTCCGCCATGTCGTCACCTCGCCGGCGCTCGGTGACGCCCTGTCGTGGGATGTTCCTGCCGTTGTGCCCGTCCGTGTCGGTCACCCGGCCATACTGCCAGGTGAACGTCCGGGGGCAGGGTCCGATCCGGCGCCGGACGGCCAGGGGTCGAGCCACCGCAGGGGGAAAGCGCTAAGCTGTCTTGCGTCACAGTCGGCCGTGGTGTAATTGGCAACACCCGGGTCTTTGGTACCCGTGTTTCAGGTTCGAACCCTGGCGGCCGAGCCGTCCGTCTGCTGTCCAACCCCCTCCGTCGGGGTATGGGACGAACTATCCGAGCTGTCTGGTTAGCATGACCGCGAGACTGTCGCCGTCCCGACGGGAGCCACGTCGTGCCCCAGCCCCACCTCCGCACCGTTGTCGTGCTCGCCGCCGGTGAGGGCAAGCGGATGAAGTCGGCGCTGCCCAAGGTGCTGCACCCACTGCTCGGTCGTACGCTGCTCGGCCACGTCCTGACGGCGGCCGCGCCGCTGGCCGCGGACCGGACCGTCGTCGTGGTGGGCCACGGCGCCGAGCGGGTCCGCGCGCACCTGAGCGAGATCGCCCCCGACGCCACCCCGGTCCTCCAGGCCCAGCAGCTCGGCACCGGTCACGCCGTGCGGATCGCGCTGGAGGCGGTGCCGGAGGCCTCCGGCACGGTCGTGGTGATCAACGGGGACGTCCCGCTGCTGCGCGCCGAGACGGTGGCCGCGCTGGTCGCCGCCCACGAGGGCGAGGGCGCGGCGGCGACCGTGCTCGCCGCCGAGGTGCCCGACCCGACCGGCCTGGGCCGGATCGTCCGGGACGCCGCGGGTCGGCTGGAGCAGATCGTCGAGGAGCGCGACGCCACCCCGGCGCAGCGCGCGCTGCGGGAGATCAACGCCGGCATCTACGCCTTCGACGTGGCCCGGCTGCGCGACGCCCTGGGCAAGCTCTCCACCGACAACGACCAGGGCGAGGAGTACCTCACCGACGTCTTCGGCCTGCTCGGCTCCGCCGGTGAGCCGGTGGCGGTGCACGTCGCCGCCGACCACACCGAGACGCTGGGCTGCAACGACCGGGTGGAGTTGGCGGGGCTGCGGAAGCTGCTGCGCGACCGGGTCAACGCGGCCTGGATGCGGACCGGGGTGAGCATCCTGGACCCGGACACGACCTGGATCGACGTGACCGCCACGGTCGAGCGGGACGCGGTGATCGACCAGAACACCCAGCTGCGGGGCAGCACCGTGGTGGGCGCCGAGGCGGTCGTCGGGCCGGACGTCACCCTGATCGACACGGTGGTCGGCGCGGCGGCGACGGTGCTGCGCAGCCACGCGGTGGGCGCCGAGGTGGGCCCCGGCGCCAGCGTGGGGCCGTACGCGTACCTGCGGCCGGCCGCCCGGCTGGCCGAGAAGGCCAAGGTCGGCACGTTCGTCGAGGTGAAGAACTCCGAGGTGGGCGCGGGCGCCAAGGTGCCGCACCTGTCGTACGTGGGTGACGCGACGATCGGGGCGAAGGCCAACATCGGCGCGGCGACGATCTTCGTGAACTACGACGGGGTCGACAAGCACCGCACCACGGTCGGCGAGGCGGCCTTCGTCGGCTGCGACACCAGCCTGATCGCGCCGGTCGAGGTGGGCGCGGGAGCGTACGTCGCGGCGGGCAGCGCCATCACCCAGGACGTGCCCCCGGGCGCGCTCGGGGTGACCCGGGCGCCGCAGCGCAACATCCAGGGCTGGGTGGCCCGCAGGCGGGCCGGCACCGCCTCCGCGGCGGCCGCCGAGCGGGCCCAGCGGGGCGCCGAGGGTGCGTCGGGCGCGGCGGCTGCCGCAAGCGAAGGTGAGCCAATCCACGAGGGCACCGAGACGGTGGGGGGCCCATCCCGCACGGGGGATACTGCAACCGAATAGGCCCCGGCGCCCACCGCCGCCGGGAACCACCGACCAACGGGAGCAGACGGGCCCATGGGCAGCATCGTCGCCGAAAACCGCAAGAGCCTGATGCTCTTTTCCGGACGTGGCTTTCCGGAGTTGGCCAAGGAGATCGGTGAGGTGCTCGGCGTCGCGCCGACCCCCTCCGACGCGTACGAGTTCGCCAACGGCGAGATCTTCGTACGGTTCAAGGACTCGGTACGTGGCTCGGACGCCTTCGTGGTGCAGTCCGTGACGCACGGGGTCAACACCTGGGTCATGGAGACCCTGATCATGATCGACGCGTTGAAGCGGGGCTCGGCCAAGCGGATCACCGTGGTGCTGCCGTTCTACCCGTACGCCCGGCAGGACAAGAAGCACCGCGGTCGGGAGCCGATCTCGGCGCGGCTGGTGGCCGACCTGCTGAAGACCGCCGGCGCGAACCGGATCCTCACGGTCGACCTGCACACCGCGCAGATCCAGGGCTTCTTCGACGGCCCGGTGGACCACCTCTTCGCCATGGACGTGCTGGCCGAGTACGTGGAGCACAAGTACGCCGGCCGGCCGATGACCGTGGTGGCGCCGGACTCCGGCCGCGTGCGGGTGGCCGAGCGCTGGACCGACCGGCTGGGCGGCTGCCCGCTGGCGTTCATCCACAAGACCCGGGACCCGCTCAAGCCCAACCAGGTGGTGGCGAACCGGGTGGTCGGTGAGGTCGAGGGTCGGGTCTGCCTGATCGTCGACGACATGATCGACACCGGTGGCACGATCACCAAGGCCGCCGACATCCTCAAGGAGTCGGGCGCGGCCGAGATCGTGGTCGCCTCCACCCACGCGCTGCTGTCGGACCCGGCGACCGAGCGGCTGAAGAACAGCCCGATCAGCGAGATCGTCGTGACCAACACGCTGCCGCTCCCGCCCGAGAAGCAGCTCGACAAGCTCACCGTGCTGTCGATCGCGCCGCTGCTGGCGCGGGCGATCCGTGAGGTCTTCGACGACGGTTCGGTGACGACCCTCTTCGGCGGCCTGAGCTGACCGGTGGGCCGGGGCGCGTGGGCGTCCCGGCCTTCCCGCTTCGGCCTGCGGACGGGCCGCGACGGTGATAGTGGGGACTGCCCGAAAGCTCTGATCCGGCTCGGGTAGACTGGCACGGTTGCCACGGCGAGGGTGCCCGGCGGGCCGCTGAAAGAGCGCCGCACGGAGGCACCGTCATCGACGCGGTGCTCCGGGCAGTCGTTCATGACGCATGAGCCCCAGCGAGCCCCTCGCCCAGCACCGCCAGTCGACAACCCGCCGCCGCGAAAAGCATCAGGAGTTTCCCCGTGTCCGAGGTAAAGATCAGCGCCGAGCCCCGCACCGAGTTCGGCAAGGGTGGTGCCCGCCGTACCCGCCGGGCCGGCAAGGTGCCCGCCGTGCTGTACGGCCACGGCGAGAAGCCGAAGCACATCGCGCTGCCGTCCCGCGAGTTCGCCGCGGCGATCCGCAAGGGCGGCGCCAACCAGCTCTTCGCGATCGAGGTGAGCGACGGCACCCAGGTGCTGGCGCTGCCGAAGGCGATCCAGCGTGACCCGATCAAGGACACCTTCGAGCACGTGGACCTGCTGCTGGTCCGCCGCGGCGAGAAGGTCACCGTCGAGGTCCCGGTCCAGCTGACCGGTGAGGCCGCGCGGAACACCCTGATCGTGCACGACCACGACACCCTCTCGGTGACCGCCGACGCCACCAAGGTGCCGGACCACCTGGAGGCCTCGATCGAGGGCATGGAGGCCGGCACCCAGGTGACCGCCGCCGACGTGCAGCTGCCGGCCGGCGTCGAGCTGGCCGCCGACGCGGACCAGACGGTCGCCTCGGTGACCGCCGCCCCGACCGCCGAGCAGCTCGAGGCGACCATGCCCGAGGCCGAGCAGGCCGACGCCGAGGCCGAGGCCGGCGTCGGCGAGGCGACCGCCGAGGCGTCCGAGGGTGCCGAGTCCGGTGCTCCGACCGCCGGCCAGGAGACCGCCGAGGCGAAGGCCCAGGCCTGATCGGTTCGCAGCATTGCGACAGGCGTCCCCGCACGGTGGGGGCGCCTGTCGGCGTATCGGGGCACGGATGGCGGCGAGCGGGAGGGGCGGAACGTGACGGACGAGGCGGGGCCGTGGCTGGTGGTCGGCCTGGGCAATCCGGGCCGGGAGTACGCCGGTAACCGGCACAACGTCGGCTTCATGGTCGCCGACCTGCTGGCGGGGCGGACGGGCGCGAAGTTCGGCCGGCACAAGCGGGCGGTCGCGGACGTCGCCGAGGGGCGGCTGGGCTTCGGTGGTCCGAAGCTGGTGCTGATCAAGCCGTTGACGTACATGAACCTCTCCGGCGGGCCGGTGGCGAGCCTGGCGCAGTTCTTCAAGGTGCCGCCGGAGCGGGTGGTCGCCGTACACGACGAGCTGGACATCCCGTACGGGCAGCTGCGCGTCAAGATCGGCGGGGGCGAGGGCGGGCACAACGGCTTGCGCTCGATGTCGAAGTCGCTGGGGACGAAGGAGTACGTCCGGGTCCGGTTCGGCATCGGCCGGCCGCCGGGGCGGCAGGACCCGGCGGACTACGTGCTGTCGGATTTCGGCGGCGCGGAGCGCAAGGAGTTGGATTTCCTGGTGGACCGGGCGGCGGACGTGGTGGAGTCGGTGGTCACCAAGGGTGTGGAGCCGACGCAGAACGCGTACCACGGGGCGTAGGCGGTGCTCGGGAAAAGCTGGCGGGGCCGGTAATCTGCGCCTACCTGGCCGGCGTGACCAGCGCGGGTCGTGGCGAGGCGACGGGAGCGAAGACGTGGGCAGTCCTCCGATGATCGACGGCGCGTTCGCCCGGTGGCTGGCGGCCCGGGCCGGGCAGGCGTTGCTGGAGCTCCGTTCGGAGCTGGGGTTCGCCGATGCGGGCGCGTTGAAGTCGGCGGGGGACAAGGTCTCGCACGACCTGATCCGTACCGAGCTGGCGCGGTGGCGGCCGGGCGACGCGGTGCTCTCCGAGGAGGACGAGGGTTCGCGGCTGGCCTGGGCGGCGGAGGTGAACGCGGGGGCGGTGCCCCGGCTGACCGCCGACCGGGTGTGGATCATCGACCCGCTGGACGGCACCCGCGAGTTCTCCGAGGAGGGGCGCGCGGACTGGGCGGTGCACGTGGCGCTCTGGGCGCGCAGCGCGCCGACCCCGCACGGCCTGGTGGCGGGGGCGGTGGGGTTGCCGGCGCAGCACCGGGTGCTGGGCACGGACTACCCGCCGGGGTACCCGCCGATGACGCTGGAGGCGGCGACGGCCGGGGGCGGGCGGACGATCCGGTTGGCGGTGAGCCGGAGCCGGCCCCCGGTCTTCCTGACCGACCTGGCCGACGACGTGGGCGCGCAGCTGGTGCCGATGGGGTCGGCGGGGGCGAAGATCGCCGCGGTGGTCACCGGTGAGGTGGACGCCTACATCCACGCGGGCGGTCAGTACGAGTGGGACTCGGCGGCGCCGGTGGCTGTGGCGACGGCCACCGGACTGCACGCTTCCCGGATCGATGGTTCTGCGCTGAAATACAACGAGGCGGATCCGCGCCTGCCCGACCTGCTGGTCTGCCGCAAGGATCTCGCCAGCCGGTTGCTTGCAGCGCTGCAGAGGCATTCCGGGTAGCCTGAGCGCCAGTTCTTGATTTGTCCGACCGGAAAGGTCTGGAATCCATGTGCGGATCCGCCCCGATCGAGCCCGTGTCATGACCGCCCCCGCCCGCTTCTACCAGGTCTCCCACCTCGACGCCCTGGAGGCGGAGAGCATCTTCGTGATGCGCGAGGTGGTGGCCGAGATGGAGCGCCCGGTGCTGCTCTTCTCCGGTGGCAAGGACTCGATCGTGATGCTCCGGCTGGCCCAGAAGGCGTTCGCACCGGCCAACATTCCGTTCCCGGTGATGCACGTCGACACCGGGCACAACTTCCCCGAGGTGCTCGAATACCGGGACCAGCGGGTAGCCGAGCTGGGCCTGCAACTGATCGTGGCGAGCGTGCCGGAGGCCCTGGCCAGCGGCATGGTCCGGGAGTCCGGTGACGGCACGCGCAACCGGATCCAGACCCCGGTGCTGCTCGACGCCGTGGAGAAGCACCGCTTCGACGCCCTCTTCGGCGGGGCCCGGCGGGACGAGGAGAAGGCGCGCGCCAAGGAGCGGGTGTTCAGCTTCCGCGACGAGTTCGGCCAGTGGGACCCGAAGAACCAGCGGCCGGAGCTGTGGTCGCTGTACAACGGGCGGCACCACCCCGGTGAGTCGATCCGGGTCTTCCCCCTGTCGAACTGGACCGAGCTGGACGTCTGGCACTACATCGCCCGGGAGCGCATCCCGCTGCCGTCGATCTACTACGCGCACGAGCGCGAGGTGGTGGAGCGGGACGGCATGCTCTACGCGGTCAACGAGTTCTTCCACCCCCGGGCGGGGGAGGAGCGGCTCAAGGCCCAGGTGCGCTACCGCACGGTGGGCGACGCCTCGTGCACCGCGGCGGTCCGTTCGGACGCCGACACGGTGGAGAAGGTGATCGAGGAGGTGGCCGCGACGCGGATCACCGAGCGCGGCGCGACCCGCGGCGACGACCGGGTCAGCGAGGCCGCCATGGAGGACCGCAAGCGGGAGGGCTACTTCTGATGACCACCGAGACGATCGCCGGAGGTGCGGCGGACAGCCGCGCCGCCTCCGGGGGCGGGCCGGAGGTCCGGCCGATGGACCTGCTCCGCTTCGCCACCGCCGGCAGCGTGGACGACGGCAAGTCGACCCTGATCGGCCGCCTGCTCTACGACACGAAGTCGCTCTTCACCGACCAGTTGGCCGCCGTCGAGGCGGTCAGCGCGGCCCGCGGCGACGAGTACACCAACCTGGCGCTGCTCACCGACGGCCTGCGCGCCGAGCGGGAGCAGGGCATCACCATCGACGTGGCGTACCGCTACTTCGCCACGCCGCGGCGGAAGTTCATCATCGCCGACACCCCGGGGCACATCCAGTACACCCGGAACATGGTCACCGGCGCCTCCACCGCCGACCTGGCGCTGATCCTGGTGGACGCCCGCAAGGGCCTGGTCGAGCAGTCCCGCCGGCACGCCTTCCTCTGCTCGCTGCTGCGGGTGCCGCACCTGGTCCTCTGTGTCAACAAGATGGACCTGGTGGACTTCTCGCAGGAGGTCTTCGACCGGATCGCCGACGAGTTCACCGCGTTCGCCGCGAAGCTCGACGTGCCGGACCTGACCGTGGTGCCGATCTCCGCGCTCAAGGGCGACAACATCGTCTCGCGGTCGGAGAACATGCCCTGGTACGAGGGGCCGTCGCTGCTGCACCACCTGGAGCGGGTGCACATCGCCAGCGACCGCAACCTGGTGGACGTCCGGTTCCCGGTGCAGTACGTGATCCGCCCGCAGTCGACCACCGTCACCGACTACCGCGGCTACGCCGGTCAGGTGGCCTCGGGCGTGCTCAAGCCGGGCGACGAGGTGATGGTGCTGCCGTCCGGCTTCACCAGCCGGATCTCCTCGGTGGAGACGGCGGACGGCCCGGTGGCCGAGGCGTTCCCGCCGATGTCGGTCACCGTCCGCCTGGAGGACGAGATCGACATCTCCCGCGGCGACCTGATCTGCCGGCCGAACAACGCGCCGGCGGTGTCGCAGGACATCGAGGCGATGGTCTGCTGGATGGACGAGACCCGCCCGCTCCAGGTCGGCGGCAAATACGCGATCAAGCACACCACGCGTTCGGCGCGGGCGATCGTGCGCGGGCTGCACTACCGGTTGGACATCAACACCCTGCACCGGGACGAGGCGGCCGGCGAGTTGAAGCTCAACGAGATCGGCCGGGTGCGGCTGCGGACCACGGTGCCGCTGCTGGCCGACGAGTACCGCCGCAACCGGACCACCGGCGGCTTCGTCATCATCGACGAGACCACCAACCGCACGGTCGGCGCCGCGATGATCGTCGAGGCCCAGTAACCCCGCACCGAGCCGCTCCGGGCGCGTCGATGATCGCGCTCGATCCAGGATGTAGTGGCCTCGAACGCTCTTCGAGGCCACCACATCCAGGCAATCGCGTGATCGTGCGGGCGGGGCGCGCGGTCCCTCAGTCCAGGCGGGTGGCGCCGGCGGCCGGCAGGACCGTCAGGGTGCCGGGGGCGGCGAAGCCGCGCTCGGCGTACGCGGAGGTCACGGCCGCGGCGACGGCGTCGGCCCGGTCCGCGTCGACGAGGGCGAGGACGCAGCCGCCGAAGCCGCCGCCGGTCATCCGGGCACCCAGCGCCCCGGCCGCCAGCGCCGCCTCGACCGCGGTGTCGATCTCCGGCACGGTGATCTCGAAGTCGTCGCGCATCGAGATGTGCGATTCGGTGAGCAGCGGGCCGATCTCGCGTACCCGGCCGGCGCGCAGCAGCTCGACGGTGTCGAGCACCCGCTGGTCCTCGGTGACGACGTGCCGGACCCGGCGGCGGGTCTCGTCGTCGTCGAGCCGGGCCAGGGCGTCGTCGAGGTCGGCGACGGCCACGTCCCGCAGCGCCGGCACCCCGAGCCGGGACGCCGCCCGCTCGCAGGACGCGCGGCGGGAGGCGTACTCGCCGTCGGCGTGCCGGTGCGGGGCGCGGCTGTCGATGACCAGCACGGCCAGGCCGGCGGCGTCGAGGTCGAACGGGATGTGCTCGATCGACTCGTCGCGGCAGTCGAGGAAGAGGGCGTGCCCCGCCCGGCAGCGGATCACCGCCGACTGGTCCATGATCCCGGTCGGCGCGCCGACGTAGTCGTTCTCGGCGCGCTGGGCCAGCCGGGGCTGCCGGTCGGCGGGGAGGTCCAGCCCGCCCAGGTCGACCAGGGCGGCGAGCACCGCCGCCTCCAGCGCGGCCGACGAGGAGAGCCCGGAGCCGAGCGGCACGTCGGAGGCGATCGCGATCCGCGCCCCGGGCACCCGGTGCCCGGCCTCACGCAGTGACCACACCACTCCCGCGACGTACGCCGCCCAGTCGGTGACGCGGCCCGGGGAGGCGAGGTCGCCGGCGTCGAACGAGACGGCGGAGTCGGAGAGCTCCGACGAGACGGTCCAGCGCTCGCCGTCCTGCGGCCCGGCGGCGGCGACGGTCCGCAGCGGCAGGGCGAAGGGGAGCACGAAGCCGTCGTTGTAGTCGGTGTGCTCGCCGATCAGGTTGACCCGCCCGGGGGCCGCCCAGCGGCCCGTCGGCTCGGTCCCGTGGGCGGCGCGGAAGCCGGCGGTGGCGCGTGCGGCGACGTCGGTCACGACTGCTCCAGGATGTGCGTGCGGTAGAAGGCCCAGGCGTCGGTCACCATGTCGTGCAGGGTGGGCTTCTCCGGCGTCCAGCCCAGCTCCTCGCGGGCCAGCGCCGAGGAGGCGACCAGCTCGGCCGGGTCGCCCTCGCGGCGCGGCGCGACCTCCACCGGCAGCGGGTGCCCGGTGACCTCGCGGACCACGTCGACGACCTGGCGGTTGGTGAAGCCGTTGCCGTTGCCGAGGTTGTAGATCCGGTGTCGGCCCGGTACGGCGGCGGTGAGTGCCAGCAGGTGGGCCCGGGCCAGGTCCTCGACGTGGATGTAGTCGCGCACGCAGGTGCCGTCGACGGTGGGGTAGTCGTCGCCGAAGAGCTGGAGCTTCTCCCGCCGTCCGGCGGCGACGTCCAGCGCGATCGGGATCAGGTGGGTCTCGGGGTCGTGCCGCTCGCCGATCGCGACGTCGTCGCGCAGGTACGCCCCGGCGACGTTGAAGTAGCGCAGCGAGACGGCGGCCAGGTCGTGGGCGATCGCCTCGGAGGTGAGCGCCATGTCGACGGCGAGCTTGGTGGCGCCGTACGTGTTGGTGGGAGCCTTGACCGCGGTCTCCGGGATGGGCAGCTCGGTCGGGTTGCCGTAGACGGCGGCGGTGGAGGAGAAGACCAGCCGGGGCACCCGGGCCGCGCGGACGGCGTCGATCAGGGCGATCGAGCTGACCGTGTTGCCGTGCCAGTACAGCTCCGGCTTGACCATCGACTCGCCGGCGGCGATCAGCGCGGCGAAGTGCAGCACGCCGTCGAAGCCCGCCTCCGGGGTGAGGATCCGGGCGGCCTCGTGCACGGGCAGGTCGACGTGGGTCGCCTCCGGTGCGAGCGCCTCCCGGTGCCCGGTGCGCAGGTCGTCCAGGACCGTCACGTCGTGGCCGTTGTCGAGCAGCAGCCGGGTCACCACGCTGCCGATGAAGCCGGCGCCGCCGGTGACGAGCAGTTTCACGTCGGGTCCTCCTGCCTGGCCGCGTCCCGCCGCGGCTGTCGTGATCACCCTACGGCCGGACGCGGTGCCTGCGCTTCGCGTCGCTACCTCCACTATTCCATCACAAACCTTCATGATTGAACAGATCCAAACATCGACGGCCTGCCGGCGGTCGCCGCTCTACCATCACTTGCATGCGGGAGGCGGCCGGCCCCGGGCTCCGGAGACGAGCGTCCACGCGCACCCGACGCGCGCCCGGACCGGTCGCCCGCAGCGTCGCCCGGCTCGTGGTCCGCGCCGCCGACGGGGCCACCCGGCTCGTCACCGACCTGCTCGGCGCCAGCCCGGTCGCCGGCCGGGAACGGATCAGCGAGGACGAGCTGCGCGACCTGGTCGCGGCCAACACCGTGCTCGATCCCGACGAGCGGCGGATCATCCACGAGGTGCTGGTCGCCGGCGCGAGCCTGGTCCGCGAGGTGATGATGCCCCGCACCGAGGTGGTCTTCCTCTCCGCCGGGCTGAGCATCGCCGAGGCGCAGCGGGTGGTCCGGGCCGAGACCCACACCCGCTACCCGGTGATCGACGGCACCCACGACGACGTGGTCGGCTTCGTGCATCTGCGCGACGTGCTGCTCCGCCCCGATGCCGACCCGTGCGCCCGGGTGGGTGAGCTGACCCGCGAGGTGAAGCGGCTGCCCGGCAGCAAACGGGTGCTCGCCGCGCTCACCGAGATGCGCCGCGAGGGGCACCACCTGGCCGTGGTGGTCGACGAGTACGGCGGCACGGCGGGCATCGTCACCTGCGAGGACCTGATCGAGGAGCTGGTCGGGGAGATCCACGACGAGCACGACGGACCGCCCGAGCCGGTGCTGGCCGGCCTGCCCGCCGTGGTGGACGGGCGGCTCAACCTGGCCGACTTCGCCGAACGGACCGGGGTGGTGCTGCCGGCCGGGCCGTACGAGACGGTCGGTGGCTTCGTGATGGCGGCGCTGGGCCGGCTGCCGGTGGCCGGCGACGAGGTGCCGGTGACCGTGGCCGACGGGGCGGAGTCCGAGGGGCCCGGCGGTGGCTGGTTGCTGCGGGTGCTGGCCCTGGAGGGGCGCCGGGTGTCCCGGATCGCGGTCTCCACGGCGCGCCTGCCCGAACAGCGCCGCGAGGTCACCGCTCCGGCCGGGCCGGCGGCGAGCCGACCCGCCGGCCCGTCATGACGTACGCCCGGCGGTGCTGACAGAATTGCCGTCATGTCCGACGTTCCCGCCCGCCCGCGCGTCTTCTCCGGCATCCAGCCGACGGCCGACTCGTTCCACCTCGGCAACTACCTGGGCGCGGTGCGGCACTGGGTGGCGTTGCAGGAGACCCACGACGCGTTCTACTGCGTGGTCGACCTGCACGCCATCACCGCGGGGCACGACCCGAAGGTGCTCCGGCAGCGCTCCCGGGTGGCCGCCGCGCAGCTCTTCGCGGTCGGTCTGGACCCGGACCGCAGCACCCTGTTCATCCAGTCGCAGGTGCCCGAGCACTCGCAGCTGGCCTGGGTGCTCGGCTGCATCACCGGTTTCGGCGAGGCCAGCCGGATGACCCAGTTCAAGGACAAGTCGCAGAAGCAGGGCAGCGAGCGGGCCAGCGTCGGCCTCTTCACCTACCCGATCCTCCAGGCCGCGGACATCCTGCTCTACCAGGCCAACGCGGTGCCGGTCGGCGAGGACCAGCGCCAGCACCTGGAGCTCTCCCGCGACCTGGCCCAGCGGTTCAACTCGCTGTTCGGCCCGACCTTCACGGTGCCCGCGCCGCACATCGTCAAGGACACTGCCAAGATCACCGACCTGCAGGACCCGACGGCCAAGATGTCGAAGTCGTCCTCCTCCCCGGCCGGCATCATCGACCTGCTGGAGGACCCGGCCCGCTCGGCCAAGAAGATCCGCTCGGCGGTCACCGACACCGGCCGTGAGATCGTCTTCGACACCGGGACCAAGCCGGGCATCTCCAACCTGCTGACCATCTACTCGGCGCTGAGCGGCCGGAGCATCGACGACCTGGTGGCCGCGTACGCCGGCCGGGGTTACGGCGACCTCAAGAAGGAGCTCGCCGAGGTGGTCCGGGACTTCGTCACCCCGATCCAGGAGCGCACCCGCGGCTACCTGGACGACCCCGCCCAGCTCGACAAGCTCCTCGCCGCCGGCGCGGAGAAGGCCCGCGCGGTGGCCGCGCCGACGTTGCGTGCGGCGTACGAGCGGATCGGGTTCTTCCCGCCCGTCCGCTCCGAGTAGCGGTCCGGGTCGACGGGTGCGGGTGGAGTCGGTGGCCGGAGGGGTGGCGGCGAGCGTGGATCGCAGGGACGGGGCGCCGGGGGCCGGTGGCACCATCCAGATCGGGATCGCGGTGGACATCCCGGAGCCGTGGGGCGGCATGCTCACCCGGCGCCGGATGCAGGCCGGGGACCCGCAGGTGGTCCCGGCGCACGTGACGCTGCTCGGGCCCACCGAGATCCCGGTGGCGGCGATGCCGGCGGTCGAGTCCCACCTGACCCGGGTCGCCGCCGCCCACCTGCCGTTCACCCTGCACCTGCGCGGCACCGGCACCTTCCGCCCGGTGACTCAGGTGGTCTTCGTGGCGGTGGCGGCCGGGATCAGCGAGTGCGAACTGCTCGCCGCCGCCATCAACGCCGCGCCGGAGCTGCACCGGGAGACCCGCTTCCCGTACCATCCGCACGTCACGGTCGCTCAGGACGTCGCCCCCGAGGCGCTGGACCGGGCGTACGAGGACCTGGCCGACTTCTCGGCGATGTTCGAGGTGGAGGGCTTCACCCTCTTCTCCCACAGTGGTGAGACCCGGTGGCAGCCGCGCCGGGACTTCCGGCTCGGCGGCTGAGCCCGGCCGGTGGCCGCCCACCCGCAGCCGGCGACCAGAGATCGGCGAGGATGACGTGGTGGACGCGTGGGGCCGGCTGACGGCCGGCATCGATCGTCGGTTGGCCGCGGCCCGGCACCGCTGGCCTGGCTTCGACCACCTGTGGCGGGCGGTGGACCTCTACGCCGACGTGCTGGGCGGGCGGCTCGCCGCGGCGATCGCCTACTACGGGTTCTTCGCCGTCTTCGCGCTCGCCCTGGTCGCGTACTCGGTCTTCGGGGCGATCCTCGAGGAGAACGACGAGGTCAGCGACGCGGCGGCCGACTTCCTGAAGGAGAACCTCCCGTTCCTCGATCCGGGGCAGATCGCCGAGAGCAGCAATGCGGTCGGCGTGATCGGACTGGTCATCCTGGTCCTCACCGGGATCGGCTGGGTGGAGGCGATCCGCTCCTCCCAGCGGCTGATGTACGGCTTCAACCAGCAGCCGGGCAACCTGGTGGTGCGCCGGCTGGTCGACCTCGGGGTGCTGCTGCTGGTCTTCGTGATGCTCGGCCTCTCGGTGGCCGCGGTGGACACCCTGGAGTCGCTGCTGCGCTTCCTGATGCGGGCCACCGGATCGGGCACCCTGACCGCTGTCAGCGCGGTGCTCAGCGTGCTGGTCAACGCCGTGCTCGCGACCGCGCTGCTGGTCGCGGTGCCCCGGCTGCGGATGAGCCGGCGCCGGCTGCGCCCGGTGGTGCTCTTCGTCGCGGTGGGGATCACCCTGCTCAACACCGTCGGGCGGTACTACATCGTGCGGACCGAGCGGAACCCGGCGTACACCGTGGTCACCGGCGCGGTGGCCGTGCTGCTCTACCTGTACCTGCTCAACCAGCTGGTGCTCTTCGGCGCCGCGCTCGCCGCGACCAGCCGGTACGGGCGGGTGGTCGACCTGGCCGAGGGGCCCGCCCCGGCGGACCTCGACCTCGAGGTCGACGAGGAGACCGATCCGGGTACGCCGGGAGGGGCGGGTTGACGTGCTGATCGAGATCGACCCGGGTGCGGCGACGCCCCCGTACGAGCAGGTGCGCGGCCAGTTGGCCGCGATGATCGGCGAGGGACGGCTGGCGGTGGGCACCCGGCTGCCGCCGGTGCGGCAGTTCGCCGGCGAACTGGGGCTGGCGGTGAACACGGTGGCCCGGGCGTACCGGGAGCTGGAGGCGGCCGGTCTGCTCGAGACCCGGGGCCGGCACGGGACGTTCGTCGCCCCGGGCCGCGACGACGCGGTGGACCGGTTGCAGCGTTCGGCAACCCGGTACGCCGACGAGGCGCTCCGGCTCGGCGTGCCGCCGGACGAGGCGCTGGCCCTGGTCCGCGCCGCTCTGGCCGCCGCCCGCCCCGGCTGAGCGGCGCGACCCGGGACAGAGGTCGGGAAACCGACGATGCGGGAACCGGCAGTTGCCGCAAATGCCACTCACGTCTCCGCCGCGACCGGCCATGATGATCCGGTGGGGGCACTCGTGACGCTGGACCTGCCGGACGACTCGCCGATGCTCGGCCTGCCGTGGATCATCACGTTCGGCCCGCTCGGCGACCCGGCGGAGTGGGAGCCGGTGGTCTGCGGCCCGTACGAGCGCCCGCACGCGCTGGCCCTGGCCGAGGCGGTGGTGGCCGAGGAGCAGCTGATGGCGGTGGTCGAGCCGCTGGTGCCGGCGCTGTCGGCCGAGGAGGTGCGCGGGGAGATCGCCGCCGCGCAGCTCGCCGCCGCCGACGAGGCGGCCCGGATCGACGAGTCCGACCTCTACGGCGACTTCGAGGACGTGCTCGACGAGGAGCTGGAGCAGGCGGCCGCGCGGACGGAGCAGCCGGTCGCGAAGCAGCCGGCGCCCAGCGAGGAGGAGCTGCGGGCCGGCTTCGAGCGGATCGCGGAGGTGCTGCGGCGCAAGGGCCGCTGACCCGGAACGGACACCGGCGCCCCGGGGCGAACCCCGAGGCGCCGGTGCCACCTCACCCCCCACCACAAGGGGTCGGCAGCCCAGTCGCCCGTCGGCGCGGGGCACAACGGACGACCAGGTCGATGGCGGGTTACCCGGCTCAGGGCCGTTCGAACCACGCGGCACAGTCGACCGGCAGGAGGTGACCGGACCCCTGCTCGGTGAGTTCCTCGCTGGCGACCAGCGGCCGCCCGTACCCCTCGACGCGGGCCGGGGCGCCGCTGATGTTCACCACGCAGGTCAGCGTGGTGTCGCCGCCACTGCGGGTGAAGGCCAGCAGGCCGGGCCCGGCCTCCAGCCAGGTCACCCCGCCGGCCGTGCCGGCCAGCGCCGGGTGCTCGCGGCGGATCCGCAGCGCGGCGCGGTACAGCTCCAGCGTCGAGCCGGCGACGCCGGTCTGCGCGGCCACCGAGAGGGCACGCCAGGTCGCCGGGGCCGGCAGCCAGCTCAGCTCGCTGCCGTGCGGCCCGAAGCCGTACGGGGCCAGCTCGCCGCTCCACGGGATCGGCACCCGGCAACCGTCGCGGCTCTCACCGGTACGCAGGAACGCCGGGTCCTGGCGCAGCTCGTCCGGGAGGTCCAGCACCTCCGGCAGACCCAGCTCCTCGCCCTGGTAGACGTAGGCGCAGCCGGGCAGGGAGAGCATCAGCAGGGCGGCCGCCCGGGCCCGGCGCAGCCCGACCTCGCCGTCGCCGTACCGGGTGACGTGCCGCTGCCGGTCGTGGTTGGAGAGCACCCAGGTGGTCGGAGCGCCGACGATGGTCGACTCGGCCAGCGCGGTGTCGATGACCTTGCGGAACGAGTCGGCCGACCAGGTGGCGTCGAGGAAGTCGAAGCTGAACGCCTGGTGCAGCTCGTCCGGGCCGATGTAGCGGGCCAGCCGCTGCGGGGTCTCGGCCCACGCCTCGGCGACCGCCATCCGGCCGCCCGGGTAGCTGTCCAGGATCGGCCGCCAGGCGCGGTAGATGTCGTGCACCTCGTCCTGGTCGAAGTAGGGCAGCCGACCCTTGCCGAGCAGTTCCACCTGACGCTGGCCGGTGGTCATGGTGCTGAATCCGACGTCCGGCAGTCCCTCGGCCTTGATCATGCCGTGCGCCACGTCGATCCGGAATCCGTCCACGCCCCGGTCGAGCCAGAAGCGGAGGACGTCCTCGAACTCGGCGCGCACCTCGGGGTGCCGCCAGTTCAGGTCGGGCTGGGCCGGGTCGAACAGGTGCAGGTACCACTGGCCGTCCGGCACCCGGGTCCAGGCCGGGCCGCCGAAGATGCTCTCCCAGTCGTTCGGCGGCAGCTCCCCGTGGGCGCCCTTGCCGTCGGCGAAGAGGTAGCGCTCCCGCTCCGGCGAGCCGGGGGCGGCGGCCAGCGCGGCCTGGAACCAGGGGTGCGCGCTGGAGGTGTGGTTCGGCACCAGGTCCACGATGATCCGCAGGCCGAGGTCGTGCGCACCGGCGATCATGGCGTCGAAGTCGGCGAGCGAGCCGAAGAGCGGGTCCACGTCGCGGTAGTCGGCGACGTCGTACCCGGCGTCGACCTGCGGCGACGTGTAGAAGGGGGTCAGCCAGAGCGCATCGACGCCGAGCTCGCGAAGATACGGCAGGCGCTCCCGGATGCCCTGCAGGTCGCCGACGCCGTCACCGTTGGCGTCGGCGAAGCTGCGGACGTAGACCTGGTAGACGACCGCGGAACGCCACCAGTCGTCGTCGGAGGTCAGCGGCGTGGGGGTGGTGGCGGTCATCGGTGACGATCCCCGTTCTGTGGCGCGGGACGGCGGCCTCGCGCGGCGTGGGTGATGGCGCGGGTGTCAGAGCAGAATGACGCCCAAGCGCTGCAAGAGTCAAGCAATCCTTGCGCAAGAAATGACGTCCGTCGCCCTCGGCCAGGATAGCGTGAGGTGCCGGCCCGTCCCACTGCTCGGGACGCCGGTCCTCGGCGGGTGTGCCGGTCGGCGTCCCGGTCAGGTCGAACCCGTCGCCGATCCCTCGGGGCGCCTGCCCGCCGGACGTCCCCTCCCGGGTCGGGGCGGACCCACTGGCGGGGGCACGCCGCCGTCGCCACATGGCGGGACGGTCCGCATCGGCGCGGAGCGCTGTCCGCCCCGACCCCACCCGGCCCGCAACGGCCCTTTGGAGCTGATGACGTCAGCGACTCACCTGGCGAGCCCTTGGGTGAGTCGTTTGCGTCATCAGCTCCAAAGCGTCCGGGCGATGGCCTCGGTCGTCGTCGACGACTGAGCCCGGCCACGCGTCGGTCCGGCCACGCGTCGGTCCGGCCACGCGATGGCCCGGCCACGCGATGGCCCGGCCACGCGCGACGGTCCGGCCGCGCGACGGCCGGGCGACGCGGGCCGGCGCGAAGGCGTTGCCGGGCCCACCGCGTCGCGGCATGGGACGGTCCGGGGCGGACCCGTCCCGACGGCCGCGGGCGGGGTGGCGGGGGCGGTCAGGCGGGGACGGCGAAGGCGGGAGGCTGCGGGCGCTGCCGCTTCTTGCCGCCGGCGACGGGCGTCGCGCCAGCCGCGCGGGCCACCGCGGTGGAGCCCCGGACCACCAGTTCCGGGCGGAACAGGTACTCCGAGTGCGGCGCGGGGTGCCCGTTGATCTCGTCGACCAGGGCGCGCACCGCGGCGACCGCCATCGCGGCCACCGGCTGGCGCATGGTGGTCAGCGGCGGGTCGGTGAAGGCCATCAGCGGGGAGTCGTCGTACCCGACCACGGAGAGGTCGGCGGGGACGGAGAGGCCGCGCTGCCGGGCCGACCTGATCGCGCCGAGCGCCATCAGGTCGGAGCCGCAGACGATCCCGGTGACCCCGCGGTCGAGCAGCCGGCCGGCGGCGGCCTCGCCGCCCTCGACGCCGAAGAGGGAGAGCTCGGCGAGCTCGTCGAGGTCCGACTCGGTCGCGCCGGTCAGCCGGGCCATCGCGGCCCGGAAGCCGCCGACCCGGCGCTGCACCGGCACGAACCGGTCCGGGCCGGTGATGAGGCCGATCCGGCGGTGCCCGAGCGCGACCAGGTGGGCGATGGCGAGCTCGGTGGCCTCACCGTCGTCGCAGGAGACGAAGGGCGCGGCGATCCCGGGCGCGTACCCGTTGATCATGACGATGGGGAGCGGGCGGGCGATCAGTGCCCGGTACCGGTCGTGGTTGGCCGCGGTGTCGGCGTGCAGGCCGGAGACGAAGACGATCCCGGAGACCTGGCGGTCGAGCAGCATCTCGACGTACTCGTCCTCGGTCACCCCGCCGGGGGTCTGCGTGCAGAGCACCGGGGTGAACCCGCTCTGCGCCAGCGTCGACTCGATGACCTGGGCGAACGCCGGGAAGATCGGGTTCTCCAGTTCCGGGACGACCAGGCCGACCAGCCCGGCGCTGCGCTTGCGCAACCGGGCGGGGCGCTCGTAACCGAGCACGTCGAGGGCGGTCAGGACGGCTTGCCGGGTCTCGGGGGCCACTCCGGGGCGGTCGTTGAGCACCCGCGACACCGTGGCCTCGCTGACTTCGGCCTGTTGGGCGATGTCGGACAGTCGAGCGCGCATGGCGGCACTTTAGCTCACGGGCAAGTTCTTGCGTACGGTCCTGCAAGCTCTTCCATTCTCTGCAACCTCTTGCTAACGTCCCCGCAACATGCGAGAGCAGCGGCGCCGTACCCGGGCGCCGGTGGGCAAGAACTTTCAGAGGTTTCCACTGGCGGGCCGCCCTTCCCCCCGCGGGCCGCCATGACGACAGGAGTACCGATGCGCATCCGTACCGCGGGTGTGGTCACCGTTCTCGGTCTGGCGCTCGCCGCCGCCGGCTGCGGTGACAGCGGCAAGGACGAGCCGGCCGCGAAGGAATCCCCCAAGGCCGCCAGCGGCAAGCTCGTCATCTGGGCCGACGACAAGCGCGCCGCGGCCCTCAAGCCCTTCGGCGACAAGTTCGGCCAGGAGAACGGCGTCACCGTCGAGGTGCAGGCCGTCTCCAAGGACCTCCAGACCAACTTCGTCACCGCCTCCCAGCAGGGCAGCGGCCCGGACGTCGTGGTCGGCGCGCACGACTGGATCGGCAACCTGGTGCAGAACGGCGCCATCGACCCGGTCCAGCTCGCCGCCGAGCAGAAGAGCGCCTTCAACGAGACCGCCATCAAGGCCGTCACGTTCAACGGCCAGCTCTACGGCGTTCCCTACGCCATGGAGAACATCGCGCTGATCCGCAACACCGAGCTGGCCCCCGAGGCCCCGAAGACGATCGAGGACCTGGTCGCCTCCGGCAAGAAGCTCAAGGCGGAGAAGAAGGCCAGCGAGATCCTCTGCCTCCAGTCCGGGCAGAACGGCGACGCGTACCACATCTATCCGCTGTACAGCTCGGCCGGCGGCTACCTCTTCGGCACCGCCGCCAATGGCGACTACGACCCGAAGGACCTGGGCGTGGGCAAGCCGGAGTCGATCGCGGCGTTCCAGAAGATCGCGAAGCTCGGTGAGAAGGGCGAGGGTGCGCTGAAACGCTCCATCACCCCCGAGAACTCCATCGCCACCTTCACCGGCAAGAAGTGCGCCTACCTGGTCTCCGGCCCCTGGGCGATCGCCGACGCCAAGAAGGCCGGCATCAAGTACGACATCTCCCCGGTCCCCGGCTTCGCCGGTGGCAAGGACGCCGCGCCCTTCGTCGGCGTGCAGTCCTTCTACGTGGCCGCCAAGGGCAAGAACAAGGCCCTGGCCCAGGAGTTCGTGACCAACTACGTCACCACCCCCGAGCTGGCCGTGGCGCTGTACAACGCCGAGCCGCGCCCGCCGGCGCTGACCGCCGCCTTCGACCAGGTCAAGGGCAGCGACCCGGACCTGGCCAAGTTCTCCGAGGCCGGCAAGAACGGCCAGGTGCTCCCGGCGATCCCGGCCATGGCCGCGATCTGGGACCCGTTCGGCAAGGCGCAGGCCGCCGTCATCGGTGGCGCCGACCCGGCCAAGACGATCACCGGTGCCGGCAAGACGATCTCCGGCCAGATCAAGTAATGAGCACGTCGCTGTCCGGCCCGGGATCTGCCATGCAGAACCCGGGCCGGGAGCCCGCCCGCTCCGGGCTCCCGCGCAAGTCCCGTACCGCGCGGAACCACGCGCCGATCACCCTGACGGGCCTCGTCGTCAAGGTGGTCCTGCTCGGCCTGGTGGCCGGGATCGCGATCTGGGCGGCCTTCCCGCTCATCGAGGCGAAGCTCTGGATCGGCCTGGCCATCCTGGTGGCGACCACCGTCGCCCTGTTCTACCTCTACCTGACTCCCCGGCACATCCCGGCCAAGTACCTGATCCCGGGCACCATCTTCCTGATCGTGTTCCAGGTCTTCCCGGTGCTCTACACCGCCAGCACCGCCTTCACGAACTTCGGCGACGGTCACCGCGGCGAGAAGTCCGACGCCATCGTCGCCATCCAGAGCTCGTCGGTGAAGCAGGTACCCGGCTCCACCCAGTACCCCCTCTCCGTCGCCACCAAGGGCGACCCGGCCACCGGGCCGCTGGTCTTCCTGGTCACCGACCCGAAGACCGGCGCGGTCTCGGTCGGCGACACCGAGGGGCTCAGGGCGCTCGACCCCGGTCAGGTCACCGTGGCGACGGGCGGCAAGGTCACCGCCGCCGAGGGCTACACCATCCTGAACTTCGGCCAGGCCAGCGCCCGCAGCAAGGACATCACCGAGCTGGTGGTGCCGACCTCCGGCGGCGCGCTGCGCTCCGCCGGCCTGTCCCGCGCCTACGAGGGGACGGCGGTCCGCGCGTACGACGAGGGCTGCGACTGCATCAGGGACAGCGAGAGCGGCAGAACCTGGACCGCCGACGAGTCGGTCGGCTCCTTCGTCGCCGCCGACGGCGAGCGGCTCGCGCAGGGCTGGAAGGTCAACGTCGGGCTGGAGAACTTCAGCCGGGTGCTGACCGACCCGAACATCTCCGGCCCGTTCTTCGGCACGCTGGTCTGGAACTTCGCCTTCGCGATCGGCTCGACCGGCTTCACGTTCCTGCTCGGCATGGCCATCGCGCTGGCCCTGCACTCGCCCCGGATGCGCGGCACCAACCTCTACCGGGTGCTGCTGATCCTCCCGTACGCCATGCCGTCGTTCGCGATGCTGCTGGTCTGGCGGGACATGTTCAACACCGACTTCGGCCTGATCAACAACCTGTTCGGGCTGGGCGTCGACTGGTTCGGCGAGACCTGGTCCGCCCGGATCGCGGTGCTGCTGGTGCAGCTCTGGCTCGGCTACCCGTACATGTTCCTGGTCGCCACCGGCGCGCTCCAGGCCATCCCGCGGGAGCTGACCGAGGCCACCTCGGTCGACGGCGCGAGCTCCTTCCAGTCGTTCAAGGCGGTCACCCTGCCGCTGCTGCTGGTGGCCATCTCGCCGCTGCTGATCGCCTCGTTCGCCTACAACTTCAACAACATCAACGCGATCTGGTTCACCACCGAGGGCGGGCCGTTCCCCGCGGACAACCCGCGCAGCGGCGCCACCGACCTGCTGATCACGTACACCTACCGGCTGGCCTTCGGCGCGCAGGGCGCCGAGTACGGCACGGCCGCCACCGTCTCGATCTTCATCTTCGCGATCGTGGCCGTCGTGTCCGCGGTCAGCTTCTCGCGCACCCGCAAGCAGGAGGAGGTGTACTCATGACCACCCACGCCGAGGCGCCCGTCGCCAACCGCGCCGCGCCGGGCAGGTCGAAGGGCCGCTGGTTCACCCAGGTCGGCTGGCGGCACCTGGTCGGGGTGCTCGCGGTGGCGTTCAGCCTCTTCCCGATCCTGTTCGTCATCTCCGCCGCGCTCAACCCGCTGGGCACCCTCTCCTCCACCGAGCTGCTGCCGACCGGCGCGTCGCTGGAGAACTTCACCAACCTGTTCTCCCGGACGGCGTTCGGTCACTGGTTCCTGAACTCGCTGCTGCTCGCCGGAGTGGCCAGCTTCGCGTCGATCTTCCTGTCGGCGCTGGCCGCGTACGCGTTCTCCCGGATGCGGTTCGCCGGCCGCCGGGTCGGCCTGCTCTCGCTGCTGCTGATCCAGATGTTCCCGCAGTTCCTGGCCATCGTGGCGATCTTCCTGATCTTCACCACGGTCACCGACCTGTGGCCGTCGCTCGGCTTCAACACCCCGTGGGGCCTGTTCCTGCTCTACATGGGTGGCGCGCTGGGGGCGAACACCTGGCTGATGAAGGGCTTCTTCGACACGCTGCCGAAGGAGCTCGACGAGTCGGCCACCATGGACGGCGCGTCGCACGCCCAGGTCTTCTTCCGGATCATGCTGCCGCTGGTGGCGCCGATCCTGGCGGTGACCGGGCTGCTCGCCTTCATCGGCTCGATCAACGAGTTCATCCTCGCCAACGTGTTCCTCACCAACACCGACTCGAAGACCCTCGCGGTCGGCATGTTCGGCCTGGTCGCCGGGGAGCGCAACAACAACTTCGGAATGTTCGCGGCGGGCACCCTGCTCACCGCGATCCCCACGGTGCTGGTGTTCCAACTGCTCCAGCGCTACATCGTCTCCGGCCTCACCGCCGGCGCCGTCAAAGGGTGAATCGGATAGGTGGCCGCTCTTCGCGCGACACGGGCTGAGTGGTCCGGGTTCGTGCGGGGGCTGGGGCGACGGGCCCGGGTCCGGGCGGGGGAGGCGCCGTTTGCGGTGTGTCGGGGTGTCCTCGGGCGGGGAAGCCGCGACACGCCGCAAACGGGGTGAGGGCGTAGGGACGACGTACGCGGGAGCGGTCGCGGGCCCCATCTCTCCCGTTTCGACGTACGGAAAGGGTTGTTCTGTCATGTCCCTGTTGCCGCACCACGACGGATCGGCCACCTACGTCCCGGAGCAGGAGCCGTCGCTCGGGCAGCAGGTGCCGGTCTTCGTCCGGGTGCCCGAGGGTGCCGACGTGCGCCAGGTGCACCTTCGGACCACCGGGGACGGTGAGCCGCGCTTCGCCGAGGCGACCGTGGACCGCACCGAGGGCGGCGAGGTCTGGTGGCGAGCCGACGTCGAGGTGCGCAACCCGGTCAGCAACTACCGTTTCCTGCTCTCCGGGACCAGGGGTCACCACTGGCTCAACGCCGCTGGCGTGGTCGACCACGACGTGCCCGACAACGGCGACTTCAAGCTGGTCAGCTACGCCCCGCCGCCGGCCTGGGCCCGGGACGCGGTGATCTACCAGATCTTCCCGGACCGGTTCGCCCGCTCCGCCGCCGCCGACGGCCGCGCCGCCCCCGACTGGGCCATCCCGTGCGACTGGGACACCCCGGTGATCGGCAGCGGCCCGGAGACGCCGCGCCAGTTCTACGGCGGTGACCTGGACGGCGTCACCGAGCGGCTGGACCACCTGGACCGCGTCGGCGTCAACACCGTCTACCTCACCCCGATCTTCCCGGCCCGCTCCAACCACCGGTACGACGCGGCCAGCTTCGACACGGTCGACCCGCTGCTCGGCGGGGACGCCGCGCTGGCCCGGCTGGCCGACGCGGTCCACGCCCGGGGCTGGCGGCTGCTCGGCGACATCACCAGCAACCACACCGGTGACGCGCACGAGTGGTTCACCACCGCCGCCTCGGACGTGCGCGCCGCCGAGCGCGAGCTGTACTACTTCGACGAGATCACCGGCGAGTACGAGTCCTGGAACGGGGTCAAGTCGCTGCCGAAGCTCAACTGGGGCAGCGCCGAGCTGCGCCGCCGTTTCGCCACGGCCGACGACTCGCTGCTGCGCCGCTGGCTGCGCCCGCCGTACGGGCTGGACGGCTGGCGGGTCGACGTGGCCAACATGACCGGCCGGCGCGGCGCGGACGCGTACACCCACGAGGTGGCGCGGCTGCTGCGCGAGGTGGTCGCCGACACCCGCCCCGACGGGCTGCTGCTCGCCGAGCACGGCCACGACCACACCGGCGACCTGGACCGCGACGGCTGGCACGGGACGATGAACTACGTCGGCTTCACCGACCCGGTCTGGTCCTGGCTGCGGCACGGCGACGACCCGCTGCCGAACTTCCTGGGCACTCCCGGCGGGGTGCTCCGGCGGGACGCCGGCGCGGTGCTGGCCACCATGGACATTTACCGCTCGCTGATCTCCTGGCGGTCGTACGTGCACTCCTGGCAGCTGCTCAGTTCGCACGACTCGGCCCGGATCCGGACCGTGGTCGGTGACGCGGCCCGGCAGGAGGTCGCCGCGGGCCTGCTCGCCACCATGCCGGGCACCCCGGTCGTCTTCGCCGGGGACGAACTGGGGCTGACCGGCGCCAACGGCGAGGGCTCGCGGACCCCGATGCCGTGGCACCGGCCGGAGAGCTGGGACCGGCGGACCTTCGCCGCGTACCGGGCGCTGCTCGCGCTGCGCCGGGCCGAGCCGGCGCTGCGCCACGGCGGGCTGCGCCGGGTGCACGCCGACCCGGACACCCTGGTCTTCCTGCGCGAGGCCCCCACCGGCACCGTGCTGGTGCTGGCCCGCCGGGCGGCCGGCACCCCGGTCCGGCTGACCGGGCTGCCGGCGGGGGAAAACACGTACGGCGGCGCCCCGGCGCTGCGCCCCGACCGCGACGGCACCGTCACCCTCCCGGCCGACGGCCCCACCTTCCAGGTGTGGCGCCTCGCCGGACGCGCGTAGGGGCCGCCCTGGTGTGGTGCGGCCAGGCCGCCCGGCGAGCGGCGCGGAGATCACGGAATGAGCTCGCCCGGCGGGCCCCCCTACTACAAACTGTCGTTGATAGGGGAGGATGGCCGGCGTGGAAGCTCTCCGACTGGTACTTCTGTACGTCCATCTGATCGGGTTCGCGCTGCTGCTCGGCGGCGCGATCGCCCAGTACGTCAGCGGTCGGCTGCGGATCAACGCGGCCATGCTCTGGGGCTCGGTGATCGGGCTGCTGACCGGCATCGGCCTCTCCGCGCCGCTGCGCGACGGCGACGAGCCGGCACCCGCGAAACTTGTTACCAAGTTGGTGCTCGCCCTGCTGATCTTTGTCATGGTGTTCTTCTCCCGCAAGCGGGAGTCCGTCAACCGGGGGCACTTCCTCGCGCTCGTCGGGTTGACCCTGGTCAACGCCGCCGTGGCGATCTTCTGGCGGTGACGTCGAGGGCTCGTCGGGGAGGCGGTGAACCGGACCTTCCCGACACCCGGTGGTTCGCCTCCCAGCACTCAGAGTGATCTGCCCCACCCCAGGGTTACGCCGGGATAACAGGCGTTCAACAGTCGTGCACGATTGGCGGCCGGTGGGTGGGCGCGGGCGTACGCTCCCGTCCGTAACGTGGGAAGCCGGCAGCACAGCGCTCGTCGGTACAAGGGCATGCCACCGCACGAGGCGCGGTGTGCAGTGGGAAGGAGACGTCTTGCGCTCTGTGCGTGGGATGCGGATCGCCTCCGCCTTCGCGGTGGGTGGGCTCGTGCTGGGCGCCGCCGCGTGTGGCGAGGCTCCCGAGGACGACAACAACGCCGGCGGCACCGGTGGCAAGAAGTACAGCGCCTGCATGGTGACCGACGTCGGTGGCATCGACGACAAGTCCTTCAACACCTCCGCCTGGAAGGGCCTCCAGGAGGCGCAGAAGGCGAACAAGGACATCGACATCAAGTACGTCGCGTCCAAGGCCGAGGCGGACTACGAGGTCAACCTGACCGGGTACGTCAACCAGAAGTGCGACTTCATCCTGGCCGTCGGTGGCCTGATGCAGGACGCCACCAAGAAGATCGCCGCGGCCAACCCGAACCAGCAGTTCGGCATCGTGGACGCGAACCCGGGCGTCGCCAACGTCTACCCGATGCAGTTCGACACCGCCCAGGCCGCCTTCCAGGCCGGTTACCTGGCCGCCGGGATGAGCAAGACCGGCAAGGTCGGCACCTACGGTGGCCTGCCGATCCCGCCGGTCACCATCTTCATGGACGGCTTCGCCGACGGCGTGGCGCACTACAACAAGACCAAGAGCAAGAACGTCCAGGTGCTGGGTTGGAACAAGGAGACCCAGAAGGGTTCCTTCACCAACGACTTCCAGAAGCAGGACGAGGGCAAGAAGGTCTCCGACGCGCTGGTCGCCCAGGGCGCGGACATCGTCATGCCGGTCGCCGGCGGTGCGGGCCTCGGCACCACGGGCGCGGCCAAGGCCTCCGGCGGCAAGTACTCGGTCGTCTGGGTCGACGTCGACGGCTGCGAGAGCACCCCGGACTGCTCGGCGCTGCTGACCACCGTGGTGAAGAACATCCCGGACGCCGTCAAGGACGCCGTGCTCAAGGCCGCCGGTGGCGAGAAGCTCCAGGCCACCCCGGGCTTCGTCGGCAACCTGGCCAACAACGGCGTCTCGATCGCCCCGTACCACGAGTTCGAGAGCAAGGTCCCGGCCGACCTCAAGGCCGAGGTCGAGAAGCTCAAGGCGGACATCGCCGCCGGCACCATCACGGTCACCTCGAAGGCCCAGCCGACCAAGTGACCAACCGCCCCGGCGCCACGGTGAGACCATTCACGGGGGCCGGCGGGCACCAGGCATGACGATCGGCCGCCTCGGCGTACGTGGGGACAACCCGCGACCGCCGGGGCGGCCGATCCGCTCCATCCCCCAGGCCGGCCGTCCCGGGCGGCCGGGCCCACCGGCAGCTACGCTGCACCATCGCTCGCACTCCAGGAGGTTGCGCTGAGACTCGAACTGCGCGGCATCACCAAGCGGTTCGGTGATCTGGTCGCCAACGATCACATCGACCTGACGGTGGAGCCTGGAGAGATCCACGCCCTGCTCGGCGAGAACGGTGCCGGCAAGTCGACCCTGATGAACGTGCTCTACGGGCTCTACCAGCCCGACGAGGGCGAGATCCTGGTCGACGACAAGCCGCTGAAGCTGAAGGGCCCGTCGGACGCGATCGCGGCCGGGATCGGCATGGTGCACCAGCACTTCATGCTGGTGCCGGTCTTCACGGTCGCCGAGAACATCATGCTCGGTGCGGAGCAGGTCAAGGGGGGCCTGGCCGGCTTCCTCGACCGTCGCCGCGCCCGCCGCGAGGTGACCGAGGTCTCCGAGCGGTACAACCTCCGGGTCGACCCGGACGCGGTGATCGAGGACCTGCCGGTCGGCATCCAGCAGCGGGTGGAGATCGTCAAGGCGCTCACCCGCGACGTCGACCTGCTGATCCTGGACGAGCCGACCGCCGTGCTCACCCCGCAGGAGACCGAGGAACTGCTCACGGTCATGCGGGCGCTGAAGGCCGCCGGCAAGTCGATCGTGTTCATCACCCACAAGCTCGGCGAGGTCAAGGCCATCGCCGACCGGATCACCGTGATCCGGCGCGGGAAGACCGTCGGCACCGCCTCGCCGACCGCGAGCCGGGACGAGCTGGCGGCCCTGATGGTGGGCCGCAGTGTCCGGCTCACCGTCGACAAGCAGCCGGCCACCCCGGGTCGGCCGATGCTGGAGGTCAGTGGCCTCGTCGTCGACGACGACCGGCAGGTCCGGGCGGTCGACGGCGTCGACCTGACCGTGCACGCCGGCGAGGTGCTCGGCGTCGCGGGTGTGCAGGGCAACGGCCAGACCGAGCTGATCGAGGCGATCATGGGCCTGCGCCCCGCGCTCGCCGGCAGCATCAGCCTCGACGGCGACCAGATCCACGGCTGGTCCACCAAGAAGGTGCTCCGCGCCGGGGTCGGCTACGTCCCCGAGGACCGCAGCGTCGACGGCCTGGTCAAGGAGTTCTCCGTGGCCGAGAACCTGGTCCTCGACATCTACGACCGGCCGCCCTTCGGCAAGGGTCTGTCGCTCAAGCCGGACGCGATCGCGAAGTCGGCGAAGGAGCGGATCGAGCAGTTCGACGTGCGTACCCCGTCGGCCGACGCGGCGGTGGGCACCCTCTCCGGCGGCAACCAGCAGAAGGTGATCGTGGCCCGGGAGCTTTCCCGGCCGCTGAAGCTCTTCATCGCCGCCCAGCCGACCCGCGGCGTCGACGTCGGCTCGATCGAGTTCATCCACAGCCGGGTCATCCGGGAGCGGGACGTCGGTACCGCCGTCATGGTCGTCTCCAGCGAACTGGACGAGGTGCTCGGCCTGGCCGACCGGATCGCGGTGATGTACCGCGGCCGGATCATCGGCATCGTCGGCCCGGACACCCCCCGCGAGGAGATCGGCCTGCTGATGGCCGGCATCACCCCCGACGCCGCCGAAGGCGCAGCGACCCCCGGTGCCACCGCGGCGCCCGGCGACGGCCCGGCGGCTGCGGCCCCCGAGGGCCCTGGTAGCGAGGACGAGGCATGAGCAACCCCAACCCCGGGTCGGGCTCCCCGGAAAAGGAGCCGGCGACCAAGGCGCAGGAGGCGCGGCGCGAGGCACGGGCGAACCCGACCGTGCCAGCCGGCGACAGCGGGCGCGCGGTGCCCGCCACCGCGACGACCCGCCCGGCGGCCGAGCCCCGGCCGTCGCTCGGCCGGCTCTTCCTGGACAACCTCTGGGCCGCCAACACGGTCACCGTGACGGTGCTCGCGCTGCTGCTGGCGATGGTGATCGGCGCGATCCTGATCATCGTGTCGGACCCGGAGGTGCTGGCCACCTACAGCTACATCACCGCGCGGCCGGCCGACGCGATCAACGCCAGCTGGGCGGTGGTCAGCGAGGCGTACGCGAACCTGTTCAAGGGCGCGGTCTTCGACCCCGAGGCGGTCGGCTTCACCGCGGCGCTCAGCCCGATCTCGGAGACGCTCACGTACACCGCGCCGCTGGTCTTCACCGGCCTGTCGGTGGCGCTGGCCTTCCGGGGCGGCCTGTTCAACATCGGCGCCCAGGGCCAGGCGACCATGGGCGTCATCCTGGCCGCGGTCGCCGGCTTCGCCCTGCCGCTGCCGCCGGCGCTGCACCTGCTCGTCGCGCTGCTCGCCGGTGCGATCGGCGGTGCCATCTGGGGCTTCATCCCGGGCATCCTCAAGGCGCGCACCGGCGCCCACGAGGTGATCAACACGATCATGCTCAACTACATCGCGGTCTACTTCCTGTCCTGGATCATCATCCAGAACGGGGTGCAGAACCCGGGCCGCGCCGACGCGATCAGCAAGCCCGTCGACGCCTCGGCCCAGCTGCCCCGGCTGCTCGGCGCCGACCTGCGGGTGCACGGCGGCATCCTGCTCGCCGTGCTGGCCACCTGGTTCGTCGCCTGGCTGCTCAACCGCTCCACGCTCGGCTTCGAGCTGCGCGCGGTGGGCGCCAACCCGGACGCCGCGCGGACCGCCGGCATCAGCGTCACCCGGACGTATGTGCTGATCATGGTGATCGCCGGCCTGCTCGCCGGGCTCGGCGGCGCGAACCAGGTGCTGGGCACGACCGCGGACGCGCTCACCCCGCAGGTGGTCGCGCAGATCGGCTTCGACGGCATCCTGGTCGCCCTGCTCGGCCGGGTAAAGCCGTGGGGCGTGCTGCTGGCGGCGCTGCTCTTCGGCGCGCTCCAGGCCGGCGGCAACCGGATGCAGTCGTACGCGGGGATCTCGCTGGAGCTGGTCACCGTGCTCCAGGCGCTGATCGTCATCTTCATCGCCGCACCGGCCCTGGTGAAGGCGATCTTCCAGCTCCGGGCCGCCCGTGCCGCCCGGTTGCAGACGAGCCTGGCGAAGGGCTGGTAAGGCAATGTCCACCACCGCTGTCCCCGACGTCGCCGTGGCCACGGTCGACGAGGGATTCTGGACGCGCAACCGCAAGATCGGCGCGGTCCTGCTGGCGCTGGGCGTGCTCGCCACCGTGCTCTTCGGGGCGCTCGCCACCGACCAGCAGGCCCGGTTCACCCTCAGCGAGACCGAGGGCGGCGCGGCGCTGGAGATCAACGGCACGGTCGGCGCGATCCTGTTCGGCGTCGTCGCCGCCGCGGCCGGGGGCGCCCTGCTGGCGGGCGTGCCGAAGCGCTGGTTCACCCTGGTGCTCGGCGTGGGCCTGGTCGGCTTCGTGCTGAGCTTCCTTTGCTGGCAGGTCTCCGCCGCCCCCGAGGGGCGCAACTTCATGCCGCTGGTCAACGTCGTCCGCGGCACCTTCATCCTCGCCCTGCCGCTGATCTTCGGGGCCCTGGCCGGCGTGCTTTGCGAGCGCTCCGGCGTGGTCAACGTGGCGATCGAGGGGCAGTTGCTGATGGGCGCCTTCAGCGGCGCGCTCTTCGGCAGCATCTTCAACAGCGTCTGGGTGGGGCTGGTCGCCGCCGCGATCGGCGGCGCGTTCATCTCGCTGCTGCTGGCGGTCTTCGCCATCCGCTACCTGGTCGACCAGGTGGTCATGGGCATCGTGCTGAACCTGCTGGCGGTCGGCGTCACCGGCTTCCTCTACGAGCGGCTGATGCAGACCAACGCCGAGAACTACAACAGCGCGCCCCGGTTCTCCAACTGGGAGATCCCGCTGCTCCGGGACATCCCGCTGATCGGGCCGGCGCTGTTCCGCGGCAACATCTTCCTCTACCTCGGCCTGCTGCTGGTGCTGGTGCTCCACATCGCGCTCTTCCGTACCCGGTGGGGCCTGCGGACCCGCTCGGTCGGCGAGCACCCGACCGCGGCGGACACCCTCGGCGTCAAGGTGCTGCGGCTGCGCTACCGCAACGTGCTGCTGGCCGGGGTGGTCGCCGGCATCGGTGGCGCCTCCTACACCCTGGCGCTCTACACCTTCACCAAGAACATGATCGGCGGTAAGGGCTTCATCGCCCTGGCCGCGCTGATCTTCGGCCGGTGGAGCCCGACCGGCGCGCTGCTGGCGGCGCTCTTCTTCGGCTTCGCCGACCAGCTCGCCACCTACCTCGGCGCGATCGGCAGCAGCATCCCGAGCCAGTTCCTGGCGATGCTGCCGTACCTGGCGACGATCCTGGCGGTGGCCGGGCTGGTCGGCAGGGTCCGGGCGCCGGCGGCGGACGGCAAGCCGTACATCAAGGGCTGAGTGCGCTGACGGTCCGTGCCCGGTGGGGATTTCCCCGCCGGGCACGGTCCTTTCCGGCCACCGGCCGGCCCGGACCCGCCCAGGGCCGCCGCCGGCCGGGTGTCGACCGCCACCGGAGGTCACCCTTCCCGCGCCCGACCGGGGCGGGTTCGGCAGAATGATGGGATGACCGAGATCGACTGGGAGCGGCTGCGGGCCGCCGCCACCGAGGTGATGCGGCACGCCTACGTGCCCTACTCGAAGTTCCCGGTCGGCGCCGCCGCGCTGGTCGACGACGGCCGGGTCGTGGTCGGCTGCAACGTGGAGAACGCCGCCTACGGCGTCACCCTCTGCGCCGAGTGCGGCGTGGTCTCCTCGCTGCACGCCACCGGCGGCGGCCGGCTGGTCGCCATGTCGTGCGTCGACGCCACCGGTGAACCGCTGATGCCGTGCGGGCGCTGCCGGCAGCTGCTCTGGGAGAACGGTGGCCCGGAGTGCCTGGTCGAGGCGAAGGGCGGGCCGCTGCGGATGGCGGAGCTGCTGCCGCACGCCTTCGACGTGGCCGACATCGAGGCAGTGGTCGCGCAGGCCCCGGTGCCGGTGGTGCCGGACCGCCTCGCCGCCTGGCGGGGCCGCGGCACCGTCTTCGTGCATCCCGACCTCTCCGCCGGCCGGCAGGTGTGGACGGCGTACTGGGAGCGGTCGGCCGGGGACGACGCGGGCGCCGAGACCGGGGTGCTGGAGGAGGGCCCGAGCTGGGGCGACTCGGCCGAGGCGATCGCCTGGGGCCACGCGCGGACGCCCCGGGTGGTGGTGGTCGACGCCACGGGCACCATCTTCTGGGCCGGTGAGGGCGAGCCGCCGATGGAGATCCCGGCCCGCTGGCAGGGCTGAGCCCTCCGGGGTCAGCGGATCAGCTTCACCACGAGACAGAGGAACTCGACGATGAGTGCGTTCACGGCGGTCGACGTCATCCGGATCAAGCGGGACGGAGGTGTGCTGAGCGACGCCCAGATCGACTGGGTGGTCGACGCGTACACCCGGGGGCTGGTCGCCGACGAGCAGATGTCGGCGCTGGCCATGGCGATCCTGCTGCGCGGGATGACCGCGCCGGAGATCGCCCGGTGGACCGCCGCGATGATCGCCAGCGGCGAGCGGCTGGACCTCTCCCCGGTCACCCGGCCGACCGTCGACAAGCACTCGACCGGCGGCGTCGGTGACAAGATCACTCTGCCGCTCACCCCGTTGGTGGCGGCCTGCGGGGGCGCGGTCCCGCAGCTCTCCGGCCGTGGCCTCGGCCACACCGGCGGCACCCTGGACAAGCTGGAGTCGATCCCCGGCTGGCGGGCCGCGCTGAGCAACGACGAGTTCATCTCGCAGCTGCGCGAGGTGGGCGCGGTGATCTGCGCGGCGGGGGCGGGGCTGGCCCCGGCCGACCGCAAGCTGTACGCGCTGCGCGACGTCACCGGCACCGTCGAGGCGATCCCGCTGATCGCCAGCTCGATCATGAGCAAGAAGATCGCCGAGGGGACCGGCGCGCTGGTGCTGGACGTCAAGGTCGGCTCCGGGGCCTTCATGAAGTCCGTCGACGACGCCCGTGAGCTGGCCCGGACGATGGTGGAGCTGGGCGGCGCGCACGGCGTGCGGACCGTGGCCCTGCTGACCGACATGTCCACCCCGCTCGGCCTGACCGTCGGCAACGCGGTCGAGGTGACCGAGTCGGTGGAGGTGCTGGCCGGCGGCGGTCCCGCCGACGTGGTGGAGCTGACCCTGGCACTGGCCCGGGAGATGCTCGACGCGGCCGGCCTGCCCGACGCCGATCCCGCCGCCGCGCTGCGCGACGGGCGGGCCATGGACTCCTGGCGCACCATGATCCGGGCGCAGGGCGGCGACCCGGACGCCCCGATGCCGACCGCCAACGAGGTGGAGGTGGTCCGCGCCGACGCCGACGGCTTCGTCTCCTCGATCGACGCGTACGCCATCGGGGTGGCCGCCTGGCGGCTCGGCGCCGGACGGGCCCGCAAGGAGGACCCGGTCAGCGTCGCCGCCGGTGTGGTGCTGCACAAGCGTCCCGGCGATCCGGTGCGGGCCGGCGACCCCCTCTTCGAGCTGCGCGCCGACCAGGCGGCCCGGATCCCGGCGGCGCGGGCCGAGGCCGAGCGGGCGGTCCGGATCGCTTCGGCCGCGCCCGTGGTGGCGCCGCTGGTCATCGAGCGGATCGGCTGAACGGGCGACCGCCGGCGGCCGGTCGGACCGGGGCGGCGGGGCGGCATGGTGCCGGCCCCCGGGGAGGGCTATCCTGCCTGCCCAGGGGGACAGACCGGCGTCGTGACGCCGTGAGCAGACAGGGACTTCAGCCGTGCGTGTACCCGCCCCCGACCCTCGGGAAGTCCGTGAGGCGAGCCTGGAGGAACTGGACCGGCTCGGCCTGCCGTTGCCGCCCGCCCAGTTCCCGCTCGTCTGGGAGCCCGGTGACGAGATCGAGCTGCGTCCCACCGTCGAGATCGAGGCCCGCATCGCGGTGCTGCACCTGATCCTGGCGCGCTGTTTCGGCATGCCGCCGCAGGCGGGCATGAGCTGGCTGCTCGGCTCGCACCTGGTCGACATGGTCACCCCGCCGGAGTGGCAGTTCGTGATGGGCGGCAAGGGCGACCACCGCTCGTTCGTGCTGCACCACGACGCGCTCTTCTCGTTGTGCTGGGTGCTGGGGTTGACCAAGCTGCTCGACCCGACGGTGCCGGTGGACGAGCGGCTGGTGGAGCGGCTGCCGCACATCGCCGCGGGGGAGACCTTCGGCCAGTGGCGGTCCCGGATCCTGACCGCGCCGCAGCACCCCGCCGACGCGGCGGCCCTGCTCGACCTGCACTACTGCCTGGACTGGGCGTACCTGGAGGTGGAGCGCGCCGGGCGGCGACTGCCGGGGCTGGTGGACGCCAACGCCATCGGGCAGCGGCGCTGGGCGCTGGAGTGGGCGGTGATGCTGCGCGGGCCGTACCACGACGAGCCGCCGGGTTGGGAAGAGGTCGACCTCTCCACCTGAGTCAGCGGGGTCGCCAGACGGTGAGCCGTACCGACGCGGTCACGCCGATCGGGGCGGGTAGCGCGGCGATGCGCGCGGTGAGCCGTCCGGGGTCGGTGTGCCAGGCGCTCGGGCCCATCCCGACCAGGGTGGCCACCTCGTCGTGGGTGAGCCGCAGCCGGGCGGTGTGCTCGGTGGCGCGCTCCTGGGTGAAGTGCCCGGCCAGGTTCTCCGCGACCCGGTCCGCCTTGTCCGGGTCGACCCGCAGCAGGTCGAGGGCGTCGACCAGTTCGGCCAGGTGCCCGCCGGTGGGGGTGACCACGAGCAGGGCCCCGGCCGGGTGGAGCACCCGGCGGAACTCCGCGCCGTTGCGCGGGGCGAAGACGTCGAGCAGCACCGCGGTCGAGGCGTCGGCCAGCGGGAGCCGCTGCCAGGTGTCGGCCAGCGCCGCGGTCGCCCTGGGATGCGCCCGGGCGGCGCGGCGCAGCGCCGGTTTCGAGACGTCCAGGGCCAGGCCGACGGCGTCGGGCAGCGCCGCCAGCACCGCGGCGAGGTGCCGGCCGGTCCCCGCGCCGGCCTCCACCACCAACGGGTACGCCCCGACGCCGGCCCCCGCCGTCGCCACCGCGGTCGCGGCGGCCCGGGCCAGGGCGGCGGAGATGACGTCGTAGTGGCCGGCGGCGAGGAAGTCGGCCCGGGCGGCCACCATCTCGGCGGTGTCGCCGACGTGCGGGGCGCGTCCGGTGAGCAGGTTGACGTAGCCCTGGCGGGCGACGTCGAAGGTGTGCCGGCGTGGGCAGCGCAGGGCGCGGGTGTCGGTGGCGGCGGCCAGTGGCTCGGCGCAGACCGGGCAGCGCAGCCGGGCCAGCACCGCCGGGTGTGCCGCCCCCGTGGGCTGGTCGGACGGGTGTGCGGCGGTCACCAGGGCAGCGTACGTGAGCCGGCCGGGTGGTCCGGCGGGCTCCGGGCCGCCGTGTCCGTTCCCGGGGCCGGCCGCCCGCTGACTAGGGTCTGAACATGGTCGCTATCCGATACGAGGACATCGTCAAGGTCCCGAAGGCGTTGCTGCACGATCATCTCGACGGCGGCCTGCGGCCGGCGACGGTCGTCGAACTCGCCGCCGAGGTGGGCCACGAACTGCCCACCACCGACCCCGAGGCGCTGGGCCGCTGGTTCGTCGAGGCGGCCGACTCCGGTTCGCTGGAGCGCTACCTGGAGACCTTCGCGCACACCGTCGCGGTGATGCAGACCCCGTCCGCGCTGCGCCGGGTGGCCCGGGAGTGCGCGCTCGACCTGGCCGCCGACGGCGTGGTCTACGCCGAGGTCCGGTTCGCCCCGGAGCAGCACCTGGAGCAGAACCTCACCCTGGACGAGGTGGTGGCGGCGGTGGTCGCCGGGTTCGCCGAGGGCAGCGCGGAGGCCGCCGCGGCCGGTACGCCGATCCGGGTCGGCACCCTGCTCACCGCGATGCGGCACGCCGCCCGGTCGCAGGAGATCGCCGAGTTGGCCGTCCGGCACCGGGACGGCGGCGTGGTGGGCTTCGACATCGCCGGCGCGGAGGCGGGTTTCCCGCCCACCCGCCACCTGGACGCCTTCGAGTACCTCCAGCGGGAGAACTTCCACTTCACCATCCACGCCGGGGAGGCCTTCGGCCTGCCCTCGATCTGGCAGGCCATCCAGTGGTGCGGCGCCGACCGGCTCGGCCACGGGGTGCGGATCGTGGACGACATCACCCCCGGAGCGGCCCCGGTGCTCGGCCGGCTCGCCGCGTACGTCCGGGACAAGCGGATCCCGCTGGAGCTCTGCCCGTCGTCGAACGTGCAGACGGGGGCGGCGGCGTCGATCGCGGAGCACCCGATCGGGCTGCTGCGCGACCTCCGCTTCCGGGTGACGGTGAACACCGACAACCGGCTGATGAGCGGCACCTCGATGTCGCGGGAGATGGCGCTGCTGGTGGACGCCTTCGGCTACGGCTGGAAGGAGCTCCAGTGGTTCACCATCAACGCGATGAAGAGCGCCTTCATCCCATTCGACGAGCGGCTCAGGATCATCGACGAGGTGATCAAGCCGGCGTACGCGAAGTTGCCGGCCTGATCACGGGTGCGGGTGGCCGGCGACCAGGCCGGCCACCCGCCGCAGGATCTCCCTCGCCCGGGCCGCCTCCGCGCCGAGGCCGGTCTGCCGGCGGAGCACCGCGGGTTCGGCGCGCAGCAGCGCCACGCCGCGCCGCAGCAGCACCGCCGGCGCCTTGCGCTGTTCGGCCAGGTCGCGGGTGAGCCGGCGGACGAAGGTGGTGCCGCGCGGCCGGCGCAGCGCGTACGCCCCGGCGAGCAGCCCGCGGCGACGGCACTCCTCGACGATCTCCGCGGCGAAGATCCCTTCGGCGACGAAAAGTGGCGATCCGGCGAGGTGAAATGGCCGGGTGGCCACCCTCCGATCGGCACCGATCGCATAAACCGGCACATCGGCCTTGCCCTCGCTGGCCAGTCGGGCAATCGTTTCGACGGCCGTTCCGGCATCCCAGGACTCTGGTGAATCCCAGTCCACCAGGCCGTTCCGGCGCGGCAACGTAGGGTCATCGCCGTCCTTGTAGAAGTCGTCCAGGCATAGCACCGGAAGTCCGGTTCGCTGCGCAATGTACGACTTTCCGGACCCCGAGGGGCCGGCAAGCAGGACGACGCGGTGACGGTATTCCATTACTTTGGGTCACTCCGACCAGACGGATTGCTATCAAATTGCATCAACATCTCATCACACCCACGGCGACCGCCAACCTGGGCTTTCTCTTTCAGGAACGGCGTGATGGAATCTCGGGGGTCCGACCCGCCGGGTCGGTCGCTGGGCGTTGCCCGGGGCAACGCGGGGCGCGGTAATCACGAGGGCGGTGACGTGAGCAAACGGCCAACGACGGCGGGCTCCTTCCTGTCGCGTCTGCGTCGGCCGGCCAGCCGACTGCGCGACATGCCGATCTGGTCCAAGCTCGGTCTGATCATGATCGTGCCGACCATCGCCACAGTCGTGGTGGGCACCAGCGGGCTGGTCACCAACCTGCAGACCCTCAACGACGCCAACCGCGCCGGCGACCTGGCCAACCTGATCAGCTACTCCGGTGACCTGGTCAACAGCCTGCAGGACGAGCGCACCGCCGCCGTGCTGCTGCTCGGCTCCCAGAAGGGGCAGGCCGCGGCGCAGTACCAGGAGGCGTACAACCGGGTCAACGCGCGGGTCGACCAGTCCAAGGCGCCGTACTCGCAGCAGCGGACCGAGCTCGACGACCTGCCGGCGAGCTTCGAGTCGCTGCTGGACCGGATCGACGAGGAGCTGAAGGACCTGCCCGCCACCCGGAGCCAGGTCTACAACGGCAAGCTCACCCTCACCGACGCCGTCGGGTCGTACCAGGGGCTGATCAACCAGCTGATCAGCGTCCGTGACTCGGCCACCCAGCTGGCCGGCAACAACGACCTCTCCGACCGGATGCGCGCCGCCGCCGCCGTCGCCCGCACCAAGGAGTTCCTGTCGCTGCGCCGGGTCACGGTGCACCGGGTGCTCATCCAGAAGGCGTACCTCCCGCCGCTGCGCAAGGACTACATCGCCAGCCTCACCGGCCAGCAGCTCGCGCTGCAGACCTTCCAGTCCGTCGCCAGCCGGTCCGAGCGGGAGTTCCACGACCAGACCGTCGCCGGCTCCGACCTGCGCCAGGCCGAGACCTACAGCAGCTTCATCGACGGCCGGGACACCGAGAGCATCGCCAACGTCCCGTTCGGGGCGGACCAGTGGGACGCGGCCATGATCGCGAACGCCCAGCTGATCCGTACCGTCGAGGTACGGCTCGACCGCGACGTGGTCGCTCAGGCCGACGACCTGCGCACCGACGTGCAGCGCACGGTGTTCCTGCAGACCGGCCTGCTGCTCAGCATGCTGCTGCTGGCCATCCTCTTCGCGTACCTGGTCGCCCGCTCGATGGCCCGGTCGCTGCGCGACCTGCGCCAGGGCGCCCTCTCCATCGCCCAGTACGGCCTGCCCCAGGCGGTGGCCCGGCTGCGCGACCCGCAGGTCAGCGGCCAGCTCTCCCCGACCCAGCTGGCCAACCAGATCGCCGAGCCGCTGCCGGTGCGCAGCAAGGACGAGTTCGGCCAGGTGACCGAGGCGTTCAACGCCGTCCACCTGGAGGCCGTCCGCACCGCCGCCGAGCAGGCCGCGCTGCGCTCCTCCGTCGCGACGATGTTCGTCAACCTCGCCCGCCGCTCGCAGATCCTGGTCGACCGGCTGATCGGCCACCTCGACCGGCTGGAGCGGGGCGAGGAGGACCCGGACCGTCTCGCCGAGCTGTTCCAGCTCGACCACCTGGCCACCCGGATGCGCCGCAACGACGAGAACCTGCTGGTCCTCGCCGGCGCGGACTCCACCCGCGTGCAGCGTGAGCCCGCGGCCCTGATCGACGTGCTGCGCGCCGCGCAGTCCGAGGTCGAGCACTACACCCGGATCGAGTTCGGGATCATCGACCGGGACATCGAGGTCGCCGCGCACGCGGTCAACGACATGGTGCACCTCGTCGCCGAGCTCTTCGACAACGCCACCGCGTTCTCCCCGCCGGACTCCCAGGTCATGGTCGAGGCGCGTCGGGTCGGCGACCGGGCCTCGCTCTACGTCGAGGACCGCGGCATCGGTATCAGCGGCGAGCAGCTGGCCGACCTCAACGAGCGGCTCGCCACGCCGCCCCAGGTGGACGTGGCCGTCTCCCGGATGATGGGTCTGGTCGTGGTCGCCCGGCTGGCGTCCCGGCACGGCGTCAAGGTCGAGCTGCGTCCCGGCACCGACCGGGGCACGGTGGCCGAGGTCGTCCTGCCGACCTCCGTGCTGGTGCCCCGCGCACTCTCCGGCCGTGGCCCGCAGCCTCCCGCGCTGCCGGCGTCCGCGTCCGGCTCCCACTCCACCGGCCCGGCTCCGGTCTTCGGGGCGCTGCCCGCGCTCGGCAACGGCCCGGCGCCGACCCAGCGCTCGGTCGAGTCGGGCAACCAGGTGACCCTCGGTGGCCGGCCCTTCGACCCGGCCCCGGTCAACGGCTCGGGCGCCCCGGCCGCCGGAGCGGCCCGCTCCATGCCGGCCTGGTCCGACCTGACCGGCGCCAGCGGTGTCAACGGCGGTGACGGCTTCGCGCCGCGCACCAACGGACAGTCGATCGACCCGCTGCCGCAGCGCCGGGGGGCCGGCGACGGCGACCCGGACGCCACCGGGCAGCAGCCGGTCATCCCGAGGCAGCTGCCGAGCAGCCCCGAGGCGCGCCCGTACAGCGCCCCGCCCGTTCCGCCGGTCTCCGCCCCGCCGCTGCCGCCGGTCTCCGGCGCCCCGGTCTCCGGGATGCCCGTGTCGGGTCAGCCCTACTCCGGCCAGCCCTACTCCGGCCAGCCCTACTCCGGCCAGCCCTACTCCGGCCAGCCGTACTCGGCTCCGCCAGCGTCGGGTCAGCCCTACTCGGCGCCGCCCGCGTCCGGCCAGCCCTACTCGGCTCCGCCGGCGTCGGCTCAGCCGTACTCCGCGCCGCCCGCGTCCGGTCAGCCCGCCTCCGGGCTGCCGTCGCGGCCGACCACCTCGGGCGCCGGTGCGCCGCCGGCCTGGCCGCCGGTCGCCGCCGGCGACCGGGAGACGGCGACCCCGCCGGTTCCCGAGCGGCTCGCCGCCGCCCTGGACATGACCACCGAGCTGCCGCGGGTCGCGCGGCCGGCGGGAGCCGAGCCGGCCCCGCAGGCGCCGACCACGGCGACCCCGGCGGCGGGTCGGCAGCCGGCCGCGCCGCAGCAGGCCCGCCCGCCGCAGGCCGCGCCGGCCGAGCGGCCGCAGACGCCGCAGCAGGCGGCCAACCGGCAGCGGTACGCGGACGAGACGATGGAGCTGCCGATATTCCGGGAGCTCGAGTCGGCCTGGTTCCGTACCCGTCGGCCGGGGCCCGAGGAGGCGGCCGGCGCCAAGCCGGCGGCCAACGGAACCGCGACCCGGCCGATGCCCCCGGCCGACGCCGCCGCCCGCGCCGGCCAGAACACCGCACCAGGGACGACAGGTAACGCACCGATGGCAGACACTCCGACGGCCGGAGGAGCGCCCCGGGACAACGGATCGACGGCGAACGGGGGCAGCCGTCCCGGGCTCGCCGACGCCCTGCCGGGCCGCCGGCCCGCGCAGCAGGGCGCCGGCTGGCAGACCGCCGCCGACGACGGCTGGCGTGCCGCGGTGGCGGCCTCCGAGGTGCCCGTGGCGGCGACGACCGAGACCGGTCTGCCCAAGCGGACGCCGATGGCGCAGCTCGTGCCCGGCGCCGTGGAGAAGCCGACCACGCCGGTGCAGCGGCGCACGCCCGAGGCCGTCCGTGGCCTGCTCTCCGCCTACCATCGGGGCGTGCAGCGTGGCCGCACCAGCCACCCCTCGGACAGCAACCCCACCAGCCCGGAGGCGACTCCGGGAGGGCAGCAATCCTCGCAGTCTGGCCCAGGCCCGGCCGCCGGGAGCGGGCAGAAGGAGCAAGAAGGATGACAACTACGCAGGATCTCGGTTGGCTGCTGGCGAACTTCGCCGACCGGGTGCCCGGTGTCGCGCACGCGGTCGCCGTCTCGGCGGACGGGCTGCTCCTCGCGTCGTCGCGGGACCTGCCGCGGGACCGTGCCGACCAGCTGGCCGCGATCGCGTCCGGACTGGTCAGCCTCACCCAGGGTGCCGCCCGCTGCTTCGAGGGTGGCGCGGTGCTGCAGACCGTGGTCGAGATGGACAACGGCTTCCTGTTCCTGATGTCCATCTCGGACGGCTCCTCGTTCGCCGTGCTGGCCGCCCGCAGCTGCGACGTCGGTCAGGTCGGCTACGAGATGGCCCTGCTGGTCGACCGGGTGGGTGACGCGCTGACTCCGCAGCCGCGTACGGCTGTCGGGATGATGGGCTGACCGCTGACCACGGGTCGGCAGGGCAGCAACGACAACAACCAGGACGGGTTCCACCGGGCGAGAGCCGGTGGCGGGTACGAGGGAGGTGAGCGGCGACATGGCTGATCGAGACGAACCGACCGGGGCGTTGGTCCGTCCATACGCCGTGACCCGTGGTCGTACCCGTCCCCGGCTCGACATCGCCCTGGAGGCGCTCGTCGAAACGACGGTGCGCGGTCGCGCCGTTGCCACCGGCAACGGCGGCCAGGGCCGCGAACACCAGTACATCGCCGCGCTGTGTGACGGACGTGTGCAGTCGCTGGCCGAGATCGCGGCGCGGTTGCAGCTCCCGCTCGGCGTGGCCCGGGTGCTCATCGCCGACATGGCGACGGACGGCCTGGTCGCGGTCCACGAGCCGACCATTCTGGACGACTCCGACGACGCGTTGGGCACTGAACTGCTGGAGAGGGTGCTGAGTGGACTTCGCAGGCTCTGACATGTCGCACCGCCCGCCGACCCCGGCCGGGCGCGTGACGTCGGCGAAGATCGTAATCGCCGGTGGGTTCGGCGTCGGTAAGACGACGCTGGTCGGTTCGGTCTCGGAGATCACGCCGCTGACCACCGAGGCCATCATGACCTCCGCGGGCGTGGGCGTCGACGACACCCGGCAGGTGCCGGGCAAGACGACAACCACGGTGGCGATGGACTTCGGCCGTATCTCGATCGACCGGGACCTGATCCTCTACCTGTTCGGTACGCCCGGTCAGACGCGGTTCTGGTTCATGTGGGACGAGCTGGTCCGGGGCGCGATCGGTGCCGTGGTGCTGGTCGACACCCGCCGGCTGGCCGACTGCTTCGCCGCCATCGACTTCTTCGAGCACCGGCGGCTGCCGTACCTGGTGGCCATCAACTGCTTCGACGGCATGCAGTACCACGACCCGCAGGACGTCCGGGACGCGCTGGCCATCTCCAGCGACGTGCCGGTGGTGGCCTGTGACGCCCGGAACCGGGAGTCGACCAAGCACGTGCTGATCTCGCTGGTCGAGTACGTGCTGACGATGCGCCGCTCGCGCGCCGTCGCCCCGGCCTGATCGACCGGTACGCGCCCGGCGGTGGCTTCGGCCGCCACCGGGCGCGTCCGGCTGCCTGCTGCCGCCCGGCGGCACCGGGCTCAGCTGCCGCCCGGCGGCGCCGGCCGGACGCCTCGACGACGCCGGGACGGGTCAGGAGACCCGGACCCAGCTGCCCTGGCTGACCGTGTAGGTGCCCAGCGAGTCGCGCTCCATGCCACCGTGCCGGGTCGGCGTGAAGGCGTACCCCCCGGCCAGCCCGTCGGCGACCTCCCTCTGGAGGTAGGCCCGCATCCGTCCAGGGTCGACGCTGCTGGACAGCCGTGCCGCGTCGGCGAGCAGTTGCACGGCGTCCGAGGCGTACGGGGCGAAGCCGCTGAAGCTGCCGTGCTGCTGGAGGTAGCGGAAGACGAAGTCCCGGCGGGCCAGCGCGGCGGTGGTGGCGTTGGTCAGGGTGGAGCCGCCCAGGCAGGTCGGGTGGACCGCGCACGCACCCTCCACGGCGGAGGCGTTGCTGCCCTGGAGGGTCTCCTCGGCCACCCCGGACGGGTCGAAGAAGAGCGGACCCTTCAGCCCGGCCCGGCGCAACGCCCGGGAGGCGCTGCCGGTGTCCGGCGCCGCCGCCCAGACGATCACGCCGTCCGGGTCCCCGGACATCGCGCGGCGGGCCGGCCTGGTGAAGTCCACGCCGGAGCGGGGCAGCCGTACCGTCCGGTCCAGCTCGACCCCGGCGGTGCGCAGCGCCGCCGACACGGCCCGTACGCCCGAGTCGCCGTGCGGGCCGTCCGCGGCGACCAGCGCCACCCGCCGGAGGCCCTTGCCGCTGATCAGCTGGGCCATCCGCCGGGCCACGTCACCGGCGTCCGGGGTGAGCTTGTAGATGTACGTCCGCTGGGCGAGCGGCAGCACGATCCCGTCGCCGGGGGCGAGGGAGATGAACGGGGTCCGTAACCGCTGGGCCACCGCGACGGCGGCCAGCGAAGTCTCGGTCAGCGTGGTGCCGAGCAGGGCGTGCACCTGGTCCCGGCGGATCAGCTCGGTGACCTGCTCGGCGGCCTCCCGCGCGTCGCTGCGGTTGTCACGCACCAGCAGCCGGACGCGGCGGCGCAGGTTGCCCACCTGGAAACCGTTGGCGTTGAGGGACTCCAGAGTGATCCGGAGGGCCCGTTCCTGCAACACGCCCAGCGCGGCGCCCCGGCCGCTGAGTTCCAGGCTGACGCCGATCAGCAGCTCCGGGCCGCCCGGTGAGGCGCTGTCCCCCGGCTCCGCCCGGCCCTGCGCCGCGCCCTGCCCGCAGCCACCGAGCAGCAGCGTGCCGGCCGTCGCGGCGAGCACTCCCCGGCGGGTGAGCAGGGACGGGTCGATTGCCGGTGTCGCCATTGGAGTCGCCTTCCCACCCCGGCGCCACCTGTCGCCGCCGGTTCCGCCGGTATGTTCCCGGCCGCCGTCACCCGGCGTCAAATTATCCGGGTGTGGGTAGGAACACGCAGGTGGAAGGCGGTATGGCGACGGTCAGGAGCGGTAGCCGGCGGACCGGAACTCGTACTCCCGGTCGTCGTCGCGCTCCGCGGGATCGCGGCTGAAGTCCCAGCCCCCGGCCGACTCGCGGCCCGGTCGCCCACCCACCGCGAAGCCGCCGATCTCCTGCCCGCGGCGCCAGCCGCGGAAGTAGCCGGTGGTGTTCTCGGCGAGGCTCGCCGCGTCCCGGACGATCCGCAGTGGACGCTCCTCGCGCAGCGGCGAGCCGGGAACCAGGTTGGCCTGGGGCACCCGCTTGGGCAGGCCGGCCGAGGTCTCCGCGCCGACGGCCGGACGGGCCGCCTGCTCGGCGGCCTGCCAGCCGGTGTCGGCGGTGGTGGACCAGTCCATGTCGGACTCTTCACTGTGCCCGACGAACCACGCGGACTTGGCCGCCGCGAAGATCAGCAGGTCGCCGTCGCCCTCGTCGGAGACCGGTGGCGGCCGGTGCTCCATCGGGGCCGGTCGGTGCTCGATCGGATCGGGGCGGTGCTCCATCGGGTCGGGGCGACGCTCCAGCAGCGGCCGGCGTTCGGCCGTCTCCGGACGGCGTTCCAGGGGCGCCCGGCGCTCGGGCGTCTCGGGACGGCGTTCCAGGGGTGTCCGGCGCTCGGGCGTCTCGGGGCGGCGCTCCAGGGGTGTCCGGCGCTCGGCCGGTTCGGGGCGGCGCTCCAGGGGTGTCCGGCGCTCGGCCGGTTCGGGGCGGCGCTCCGGGGCCGGCCGGTCGGCGCGGGCGGCACGGGCCGCTTCCTCCCGCTCCACCAGGCGCAGCGGCGGCGTCTCCAGGTGCGGATCGGCCGACGGGTCGAGCCCGTCGCGCAGCGCCCGGTCCGCCAGTGGCGGCGGCTCGACGAGCCGCAGCATCGGCGGCTCCTGGGGCAGGTCGTCGGCGAGCCAGGGCGGGGTGACCCGCCGCTCCGCGCCCGGGTCGGTCGGGGCGTCCACCTGCCGGCCGGCACGCTCGCCGTACGGCGGCACCACCGGATTGTTGGCGGAGCTGTCCGCCGGATCCTCCGGGTTGTTGACCAGGGGCCAGTTCGCCCGGGACCCCGGCGGCGCCGACTCCTGCTCCGGACGGGGGGAGGGCACCGGCACGCTCAGGTCGGTCGCGCTGAAGCCACCGGTGGGCGCGGAGAGCGCGCCGGTGGTCTTCGGGCGTGGCGGGATCACGGTGCGCTGGCGCTCGCGTTCGGCGCGGGCGTTGTTGATCGCGGCGGTGGTCAGGGTGGGCCGGAACGGCTCACCCGCCTCGGCGGGGGGTACGGGGCCGCGCTGGGCCGGGGCGATCGGGGTGATCCCCGGTGGCGGCGGCGGTGGCGCGGAGACCGGACGGTTGGTCGGGGCCTCCACCCCGCGGCGCACCACCGGCATGGCCGGGTCGGTACGCGCCGGCGGGGCGGAGATCGGGGTGCCGGCCGAGGCGGCCGGGGTGAGCGGCTGCGGGGCGACGGGCGGCGGCGCGACCGGTGGGGGCGCGACCGGTGGGGGGCCGAGCGGCCGGGGTGACGGCGGCAGCGCCCCGCCGGAGACCGGCTCCGGGCGGCTGCGCCGTCCGGTGGGGGCGGGCGGCTCGGGGTTGGCCGAGCGGACGGTACGCAGGCCGGTACCGGTGCTGCTGAGGCCCGGCAGTTCACCGACCGGCTCGCCACGACGGGCGGCGGCGCGGCGGCCGGTGACCGGCGCCGGCGTGGTGACGCGGGCGCTGAGCGCGCCGACCAGCGCCTCGCAGCCCGCGTCGCAGGCCCGCACCGAGGCGACGGCCTGTCGGACCGTCTCGGCCACCGCGGAGGTGAGCGCCCGGTTGACGGTGGCCCGGCGGGGGGTCTCGGAGATGGCGACCCGCAGCGCGGTCACCGCGGCGTCGATCTCGTCGGCCTCGGCGACGCCGTCGGCGGCGAGGTGCGCCGCCACCGCGTCCGCGGCCACCGAGACCTCGCGGCCGCGGGTCACCGTGCCGGTGAGCATGCTCGGCTCCGGGAGCGCGTCCAGCACGGCGAGCGCCACCCGCTCGGCCGGGTCCGGGTACGCCCGGAGCGCGGCCGGGTAGAGCTCGCGGAGCACCTCGCGCAGCGCCACCGCCGCGGAGTGCCGGCCGCTGGAGAGGGCGGCGTGCGCCGCCAGGACCTGCTTGTAGCCGGCGAGGCCGCCCGGCGCCGGAAGGGTGACCGCGGAGAGCGCGCCGGCCTGGAGGGCGCGGGCCAGGCCCACCGCCCGCCGCTCGGCCGGCGGGGACTGCATCTCCTCCAGGGAGTCGTCGTCGGCGAACCGCTCGGCGAAGTCGTCGACCGAGTCGTCGTCGGCGAGTGCCAACGGACGCCCCGCGGCGATGAGCAGCGAGGTGACCGAGTGGTCGTCGCTGTCCGCCGCGATCGCCGCGCCGCTCGGTCCGCCCGAACGCTCCACGAGCAGCGTGACCAGCTGGGCGTAGCCCGCCGCGTCGTCGCTGATCTCGCAGACGTGCAGCAGACGACCTGCGTCATCGACCACAGCGGACGTCAGCGACGAACCGGCCGATGCCGATCGGTCGGCCGGATCCGCCGAGGCCAGACCGCAGTACACGCGCACGAGCGCCACGGCGTCGTCCTCCCTCCCGGGACACAGGTCTTCCATCTGCCAGAGACTGATGCTCCCCGCTCGGGGTCAGTCGCGCCAGTCCACGACGGCAGAGATCTTGCCGACAATGGTGCGCCAACCCAAACTCGCGGTCTGCGCGCCGATCTTCTTCAACCGTCGCCGGCCGAGGAATGCACCGATTCCGCCGTTGACAGAGGCGCGCAGCGCCTCATCGAGATCGTCCAGGCTGGAGCCGGTGGAGAGCATGTCCAGCACGGCCGGTAGCCGCAGCGCGTACGCCAGGTCACGGGCGACCTCGCCGGCCTCGATCAGGAGCGTGGGATCCCAGGTGTCGTGCCCGCCGCGCAGGTTCTCCACGACCAGGTCCAGTTCGTAGGTGTCCTCGTCGAGCGGGGCGATGTGGGCCGGTTCCACCCGTTCGGACAGTTCATTCCAACCGTCCAGTTGGGACAGATCGTTGGGCGCACCGGAACGGATGAAACTGACCAGGGCCTCGGGGGTCTTGAAGAGCAGCAGCCGGCCCTTGTGGGTCAGGAAGGCCGGCACCTCCTCGTCGCCCGCCGCGTCGTCGACGTCCTCGTCGGTGTCGACCTCGGTGTCGGTGGCGGCGCCGGTGGCGGCGGGCTTGCGACGGTCGGGCCGCTCGGCGTCCTCCTCCTCCTCGGCGGAGAGGGCGGCGAACTCCTCGTCGAGGATCACCACCGCCTCGTCGTCCTCGATCTCGACGGCCTGGCGACGGGCCAGGAACGGGTCGTCCTCGTCGCGCTCGGTGACGTCCGTCGGGGTCAGCTCGCGGGCCGGCCGGTACGCCCGCAGCGTGAAGCCGGTGCCGGCGGGCAACGCGATCTCCACCGGGTCGATGCGCAGTTCGTCCCAGAGGGAACGGTCGGCCTCGCCGCGTGCCACCTCGGGCTCGACCGGCCCGTCGGTGGTGTCGAGCTCGGGCTCGTCGGCGTCGGGCCGTTGGGGCGACTGGCGGGCCACGCTGACCTCCGTGTGCGTCGGGTTGCGCACCCGGCGGCGCGTGCGGCCGCCGAGTGACTCTGGGCACATACCCTAGTGGTCGGCCGGGCGGTGCCGGACCCCGCACCCCGGTGGCGGTCCGTTCGGCGGACAAGTAGGCTTGCTACGTATGAAGGCTCAGGCGCTGCACGGACACCTCGACGCGCTCCTGCTGGCGGTCCTGGAACAGGGCGCCCTGCACGGCTACGCCATCATCGAGGCGCTGCGCGTCCGCAGCGACGGCAACCTGGATCTGCCCACCGGCACCATCTATCCGGCCCTGCGCCGGCTGGAGCGGGCCGGGCACGTCGCCAGCTCCTGGAGCACGGTCAACGGCCGGGAACGGCGGACGTACGAGCTCACCGGCTCCGGCCGCCGGGCGCTCTCCGACGAGCGGGCCGGGTGGCGGGAGTTCAGCTCGACCGTGGCGCGCTTCCTCGGCCCTGACGAGCCGCCGGCCACCCCGGCCTGACGGCGGGCGAGGGTCGGCCCCCGACCCCTCGCGTCCGGGTCACCGGGCAGCGGTCAGCCAGGACCGGGCCGCCCGCGCGAGCGAGAAGTAGGCCGCGCTCGCGACGACCACGCCGATCATCATCGGCGGCCAGGTCAGGGCCGCGTCCCAGAGCTCCACCGACCAGGCGAAGAGGGCCACCCCGCTGACCACGCCGAGCGCCAGCGCGCCGGTCAGGCCCAGCCCGAGCAGCTGCCCGCCCGGCACCGCGACGCGACCGCCGCGGGCCGCCGCGAAGCCGGCGACCAGCCCGACCGCCGCCAACCCGGCGACGACCAGCCAGATCCAGTTCATCGACGCCGAGAGCAGCTGGTAACCCTGCGGCGGCGGGGGGCCGTCGCTCCAGCTCGACCCCCGCCAGGTCAGGTCGCCGGCCGACACCAGCACGAGGGCGATCGCGAGCGCCCGCAGCGACAGGCCGCGCAGCGCCCCCGCCGCCAGCTCGACCTGGTAGGCGGGCGCCAGCTGCGCCGCGGTGCCGAACTCGGCCACCGCCCGCCGCTCGGCCTCCGCCGGGGACAGCCCACCCTGCCGGTACGCCTCGGCGGCGTCGGTCAGCGCGTGCCGCAGCTCGGCGATCAGCTCCGCCTTGAGCCGGGCCGGCCCGCGCAGCCGGTCGTCCAGCTCGCGCAGCCGCTGCTCCACCCGTACGTCGTCACACCCGCGCATGGACCCACCCTGCCACCCGGGGAGGGCGGTGACCTCGGGGAGATCCCCGGAAACCGGGGTCAGGGTGCCAGGGCGAGGTAGCCGCGCTCGGCCGCCTCCTGGAGCAGCCACTGGTCCCGGTACCAGCCCGCGGCGGCCACCAGCTCGGCGTGCCGGCCGCGCTGGATGACCCGGCCGGCGTCCAGCACGACGACCTCGTCCAGCCCGTCGAGGCCGCTGAGCCGGTGGCTGATCAGCAGCACCGAGTGCCCGGCCGGGGTGGCGGCGAGCGTCGAGGCGAGCACCGCGTCCGCGGCCGCCGGGTCCAGCCCCTCGGTGGGCTCGTCGAGCACCAGCACCCCGGGCGCGGCGAGCAACGCCCGGGCCAGCGCGAGCCGTTGCCGCTGCCCGCCGGAGAGCTGCCCGCCCTCCTCGCCGACCACGGTGTCCCAGCCGTCGGGCTGTTCGCGTACCCAGTCCAGCAGGCCGGCCGCCCGGGTCGCCGCGGCCAGCTCCTCCTCACCGGCGGCGGCGCGGCCGAGCAGCAGGTTCTCCCGGACCGAGGCGTGGAAGACGTACGCCTCGGCGAGCAGCCCGCCGATCGCCCGGGGCAGCTCCTCCTCGGGGTACGCCGACAGGTCGACGCCGTCCAGGGTGACCCGGCCGGCGGCGGGGCGGACCACCCCGGTGAGCACGGCGGCCACGGTGCTCTTGCCGGCGCCGCTCGGCCCCACCACGGCGACCCGGCGCCCGGCCGGCAGGTCCAGGTCCACTCCGTCCAGCGCCGGTGCCGCGCCCTCCCGGTAGCGGACGGTGACCCCCTCGAAGCGGACGTCGTGCGGGGCGGCGACGCTCACCGTCGCCGCGCCGGTGCCGGCTCCCGTCGTGCCGTCGGCCGGCGCACCGGCGGCGGTCGGCACGGCACCCGGGGCGGCCGGGGCGGCCGACTGGCCGGTCGGCTCGGGGGCCGGGAGCGGCTCGGTGAGCAGGGCCGCGACCCGGGCCAGGCCGGTGCGGAGCTGGCTGTGCTGCCGGGCCGCGCCGACCAGGGCCAGGGCGATCTCCACCGCGGCCAGGGTGCCGACCGCCAGCACACCGACCAGGACGCCGTCCACCCCGGCGCGCAGCGCGGCGAGCACCACGCCGCCGGCGGTCAGCCCGGCGACGAGCACCCCGGCCGCGTCGACGGCGAAGCCGGTCGCGGCGAGCCGGCGTTCCAGCCGGGCCAGCCGCTCGGCGTGCCGTTCGGCGCCGGCCAGGGCCTGCCCGGTGGCGCCGAAGGCGGCCAGGTCGGCGGCGCCGTGGGTGAGGTCGACCGCGTCGGTGGCGAGCGCCCCGCGCAGCGGCGCGACCTCGTCGGCGGCCCGCCGGGTGAGCATCGTGGCCAGCGCCGGCAGCACCACCCCGGCGACCACCAGGCCGGCGGCGAGCACCCCGGCCGCGGCCGGCGAGACCAGCGCGGCCCCGCCCACGGCCAGCACCCCGACCAGCGCGGCGGCCGTCGCCGGTACGAGCACCCGCAGGAGCAGGTCCTGGACGGCCTCGACGTCGGAGACGAGGCGGCTCAGCGCGTCCCCGGTGCGTTGCCCGGCGGGTGCCCGGCGGGCGGCCAGGGTGGCGAAGACCCGGGCCCGGACGTCGGTGATCAGGCGGAGCACGGCGTCGTGGCCGGCGAGCCGTTCGGAGTACCGGAACACGCCCCGGCTGATGGCGAGCGCCCGGACCGCGACGATGGCCACGGTCAGCCGGTCCAGCGGCGGCCGGCCGGCGGCGCTCATCAGCAACCAGGTGGCGGTGGCCATCAGAGCCAGCCCGGCGAGTTCGGTGGCCGCCGCCAGCAGCCCGGCGCCGACCAGCCGGCCCAGGTAGGGCCGGGCCAGCCGCAGCACGGCCCGCTCAGCGGCCCGGGCGGGTCCGGTGCTCATCGGGTGGCCTCCCCGGCCGGCGTCGCCGTCAGCTCGGTGACCCGGCCCTCCTCGACGCGCAGGATCCGGTCGGCGTCGGCGAGCAGCGCGGGCCGGTGCGCGACCAGCAGCGCGGTACGCCCGGCCACCAGCCGCCGGGTGGCGTCGAGGACGACCGCCTCGCTCGCCGTGTCCAGCCGCGCGGTCGGCTCGTCGAGCAGCACCAGCGGGGCGTCCCGGAGGAACGCCCGGGCCAGGGCGACCCGCTGCCGTTGGCCGCTGGACAGCCCGTGCCCGCGCTCGCCGAGCGTGGTGGCGAGCCCCTCGGGCAGGGCCGCGACGACGTCGTCCAGCGCCGCGTCGGTGATCGCGGTGGCCAGCGCCGCGTCCGGGGTGTCGGGGGCGCCGAGTCGGATGTTGTCGGCCAGCGAGGCGGCGAAGAGATGGGCCCGCTGCGGCACCCAGGCCAGCTGCCGGCGCCAGGCGTCGAGGTCGACGCCGGCCAGGTCGACGCCGTCCACGGTGACCCGGCCGGAGGTCGGGGTGACGAAGCCGAGCAGCAGGCCGAGCAGGGTGCTCTTGCCGGCGCCGCTCGGCCCGATGATCGCGATCCGCTCGCCGGGGCGGACGGTCAGCGTGACGTCCCGCAGCGCGGTGGTCCGCTCGTACTCGACGGTCACCGCCTCGAACCGGATCTCGCCGTTGCCGGCCGGCGCGGGGACGGGCGCGGTGGCCGGTGCGGTGGCCGGCGTGGCGGAGACGGTCAACGCCTCGTCCAGCGCGGTGAGCCCCTCCATGCTGGCGTGGAACCGGCTGCCGGCCGCCCGCAGCGGCAGGTACGCCTCCGGGGTGAGCAGCAGCACCAGCAGCGCGGTGGAGAGGGCGATCCCGCCGTTGAGCAGCCGGATGCCCACCGGCACCGCGACCAGCGCCACCGACAGGGTGGCGACCAGCTCCAGCACCAGCGCGGAGAGGAAGGCGATCCGCAGCGTCTTCATGGTGGCGACCCGGTGCCCGTCGGCCATCCGGCGCACCACCTCGACCTGGGCGCGGGCCCGGCCGAAGGCGCGCAGCGTGGGCAGCCCGGCGACCATGTCCAGGAAGTGCCCGCCGAGCAGGGAGAGCCGCCGCCACTGCCGTTCGGTGGCGGCCTGCGCCTGCCAGCCGAGCAGCGCGCCGAAGACCGGGATCAGCGGGATGGTCAGCGCGATGATCAGTGCCGACCCCCAGTCGGCGAAGACCAGCCGGGCCAGCACGGCCAGCGGCACGGTCACGCTGAGCACGAGCTGGGGCAGGTAGCCGGTGAAGTAGGCGTCGAGCGCGTCCAGGCCGCGTCCGGTGAGGGTGGCGAGCTGTCCGGCCCGCTGGCCGGCGACCCAGCCGGGCCCGTGCCGGCCGACGGCGGCCAGCAGGTCCGCGCGGAGGGTGGCCTTCACCGTCGCCGCCGCCCGCGCCGCGACCGTGCCCTGCCCCCAGGTGACCAGCGCGCGCCCGCCGACGGCGGCGACGAAGCCGGCCAGCGCGGGCCGGTCCAGCCGGCCGTCGAGCGCGTTGGCGAGCAGCGCGGCCAGGGCGGTCGCCTGCCCGATGACCAGCAGCGCGGTGAGCCCGCCGAGGATCGCGAGCACGGCGAGGTCGCGCCGGGCCCCGGGGACCCGACGCAGCAGACGCGGGTCGAAGGGACGGCGGTTCACCAGTACACCGGTGCCCTGCCGTCGGTCCGTCCCCGGAACACCCACCAGCACATTGCCTGAAAGCCTAGTAGGGCCGGCAGGAGCGGTAGCGCGAGCCAGCCCAGCAGGCGCAGCGTCGGCCCGCTGGCGGCCGCGTCGGCCACGGTCAGGGTGGCCGCCGGGTCGACGGTGGAGACCAGCACCGCGGGCCAGAGCGCCGCCCCGACCAGGGCCACCGGCAGGGCCAGCGCCGCGCCGGTCGCCGCGAAGGCCACCCCGGGCCGCCCCCGGTCGAGCGCCGCCCGTGCCACCAGCAGGGCCGCGACCAGCAGCAACGGCAGGAGTACGGCGGCCAGCGGCTGGCGCACGGCGTCGCGTACCCGGTCGGAGAGCAGGCCGAGGGCGGTGGCGGCGGCGACCGCGGCGAGCGCCACCGGGATCAACCGGCGGGCGGTGCGCCCGACCACCGCCGCGTCGGCGGCCGGCAGCCGCAGGGTGAGAAAGGTCGCACCGTGGGCCGCGACGAGGGCGAGCATCGCGAGCCCGGCGGCGGCGACGAACGGGGTGGCCAGGTGGGTCACCCCGGCGACGTGGCCGTCGGCGTGCAGGGGTACGCCCTGGAGCAGCCCGGCGAGCAGGGCTCCCCAGCCGAGCGCGGCGAGCGCGCTGCCGGCGACCACCACCCGGTCCCAGCGGGCGCGGGTCCGCTCCCGGTCGGGTCGGCTGCGCAGCTGCACCCCGGCGGTCACCAGGATCACCCCGAACAGCGCCCCGACGACGGCCGGGTAGAAGCCGGAGAGCAGCTCTCCCTCCAGGGTGGGGAAGGCGCCGAAGAGGATGCCGACGGCGGCGACCAGCCACACCTCGTTGCCGAGGAAGAACGGGCCGAGCGCGGTGAGCGCGGCACGCCGGCGGGCGGGGTCGGCGCCCCGGGCCAGCAGCAGCCCGACGCCGTAGTCGTAGCCGCCGAGGACCAGGTAGGTGGCGAAGAAGAGGCCGAGCAGGGCGTACCAGGCGAGGTCCATCTCGGTCTCCTCAGGCGAAGGCGGGGGCGGATCGGGTCCCGTCGTCGGGCACGCCGGGTGGGCGGCCGAGCGCGGGATCGGCGGCGCCCCGGGCGGCGTGCCGGGCGAGCAGCGTCCAGTTGGTGACGGCGAGGGCGCCGAGCAGCAGGGTGAAGCCGATCAGCGAGGCGAGCATCAGCCCGGCGTCGACGTCGGTGACGGCTCGCTCGGTGGGCAGCAGCCCGTACGCCACCCAGGGCTGGCGGCCGACCTCGCGGGAGATCCAGCCGAGGATCACCGCGATGAAGGGCAGCGGCAGGGCGAACAGGGTCAGCCAGAGCGGGAAGCGCAGCCGGATGATCCAGTCCCGCCAGAGCAGGGGGAGCAGGAGCCAGACGCAGCCGAGGATGAACCCGATCAGGATCATGAAGCCGAGGCCGACGTTGCTCAGCACGGGCGGCGTGTAGTCGCCGGGGCCGAACCGGGCCGTCCACTCGGTGACCAGCCTGTCGGCGGCCGGGCCGCCGCCGAACTTGGTGGGCTGCACCTGCGACACCGGGCCGAACTGGGCGAAGCCGAAGCCCTGCACCAGGGTGACCGCGACCGCGGCGGTGACCAGCCCGATCCGCAGCGAGGTGCGGAACAACGCGAAGTCCGGCGTGCGGCGGATCAGGTGGCCGGCGCTGACCGCGGCCATCAGCAGCCCGCCGGTGAGCAGCGCCGCCGCGATGACGTGGCCGAACGCCATGCCGAGGCTGGGGTTGGTGAGCAGCGCGGTGAAGTCGGTGAGGTGGGCGACGCCGTCGCGCAGCTCGTAGCCGACCGGGTTCTGCAACCAGGAGTTGGCCACCATGATCCAGAACGCGGAAGCGTACGCGGTGAGCGCGACGCCCCACAGCAGCGCCAGGTGCACGCCCCGGCGCAGCCGGTGCCACCCGAAGATCCACATGCCGAGAAAGGTGGACTCCAGGAAGAACGCCACCAACGTCTCGATCGCCAACGGGGCCCCGAAAACGTTCCCGACGTAACGCGACAGCCCGCTCCAGTTCAGCCCGAACTGGAACTCCATCACGATGCCGGTGGCGATGCCGAGCACGTAGTTGATCACGTAGAGCTGGCCCCAGAAGCGGGTCAGTCGCTCGTACGCCGGGTTGCGGGTCAGGAACCAGGCGGTCTGCAGGCCGACCAGCAGCGTGACGAGGCCGAGGGTGACCACCACGAAGAGGAAGTGGAGCGAGGTCGTGGTGGCGAACTGCAGGCGCGCGAGGAGCAGGGTGTCCATGACCGCTTCCCAGAGGTTGGCTCTCTTTTCGTAGAAAGCCTACACGTAGGTTCTCTACGCATAACTACTACACCTTGTAGTGGGAGATTCTACGACGGCACGTAGTAGATCGAGCCTCGCGCCTGCCAGATCGCGCTCGAACATGGAAGTAGTGGCCTCCCCGTCGCGGAGAGGCCACTACTTCACGGATCCAGCACGATCTCGCGGATGCGCCGGGCGGCGCCGAAGGTCAGCTCAGGAAGAGGGAGATCGGCAGCGCGACCAGGACGGTCGCCACCATCAGCGCGGCGGCCCCGATCAGGCGGGGCGGCCGGTCGGGGAGCATCAGCCGCTGCACCCGGACGTCCAGGTCCCGGTCGCCCATGCCGAGCGCCCCGGCCGGGGTGATCCGGTCGCCGCAGGCCGCGAAGCGGCGCAGCGCGCCGGCCAGCGGAATCTCCGCGTGCAACTCCCGGGCCTTGTCGTCGGCGCGCATCTCGACCAGCAGCGCGACCCGCTCGTGCGCCGCGCGTACCCAGCCGAACCAGGGCAGCGCCCGGCAGAGCGCGGTGAACGGCAGCAGCACCAGGTCGTGCCGCTCGTCGGCGTGCGCCCGCTCATGGGTGAGCACCGCCGCCAGCTCGGCCCGGTCGAGCAGGCTCAGCGTCCCGGCGCTGACCACCACCCGGGGCCGCACCCCGGGCAGGCAGTACGCCGCGGCGCTCGGGTGGTCCAGCACCAGGGCGCCCGGCACGGAGGGGTCCCGGCGGGCGACCAGGGTGAGCAGATCCCGGTGCCGGCGCTGGGCGCGCACGGTCGCGTGGATGCTGCGGACCGTCGTGGTGAGCAGCACCGCGCCGATGCCGAAGCCGATCCCGACCAGCCCGAGGTGCGCGGCGCCCAGTCCCGGCGGGAGCGTGTTGTGGCTCAGGTCGGTGGCGAGGGCGAGCAGCGCGCTGCCGGTCGGCCGGTCGTACGCGGCCAGACCGGCCGCCATCGGCAGGCCCATCGCGGAGAGGCCGAGCGCCAGCCCGACCGACTGCCAGCAGACGATGGCCACCCGGGGGGCGCGCCACGTCCAGGTCGAGCCGGCGAGCACCTGCGCGGTGAGGTAGCAGGCCAGCATCGACACGGCGAAGTGCACGGCGAACGCCATGGCCGCCGCCCTACCGGTCCGTCGCCTCGTCGGCGAGCCGCGTCCGCCGGCCCCGCGGGTCCTCGACCCGGTCGGTCAGGCCGGCCTCGGCGCCGAGCGCCGCGCGCAGCACGTCGGCCTCGGTGCCGGTCACCGAGCGGGCGAAGCGCACCAGCGCGGCGTCCCGGCTGCCGCCGAGGTCGAGGGCGTCGAGCATGAGCTGGGCGATGTGCGCCTCGCGGCTGGCCGCGGCCCGGTAGCGCCAGGCCCGCCCCTCCCGCTCGCGCTGCACCATGCCCTTGCCGGCGAGCCGGTCCAGCACGGTCATCACCGTCGTGTACGCCAACTCCCGGCCGTCGAGGGCGTCGGCGACCTCCCGCACGGTCACCCCGTCCGACGTGGCGGGGACCGTGTCCCACAGCACGTCCATCACCGCACGCTCAAGATCGCCCAACCGAGTCACCCCGTAATCCTACCCCCCGTAGTAGAACCCTCCCAGGGCAGGACTCGTGAGCTGAACCCGCGCGCGGACGCCGACCGGGACGGGTTTCCGGGGGAGCCCGCCCACGGAGGGATCAAGCCTGACCGCCCGGAGTGGGCGGGCTCCCCCGGAAACCCCGGACAGCGACCGCGATCACACCCCCTTGGGGTGCCAGACCGTCTTCGTCTCCAGCAGGGTGGTCATCCGGGTGATGCCCGGGTCGGCGGTCCAGTCGTGGTCCGCCGGGGCCGGCCGGAGCACCCGCTTGAGGTTCTGCGCCGCCTTCACCTCGAGGTCGGCCGCCAGCGACGCGTCGGTCACCCCGGTCAGGTCGATGGCGTTGACGTCCATGTGCGCGGCCAGGGTCGGCACGGTCTCCGGCAGTCGGCCGGTCAGGATGTTGACCACCCCGCCCGGCAGGTCGGAGGTGGCCAGCACCTCGGCCAGGGTCACCGCCGCCAGCGGCGCCGTCGGCGAGGCCGCCACCACCACGGTGTTGCCGGTGACGATCGCCGGGGCGATCACGCTGACCAGACCGAGCAGCGCCGGGGCCTCGGGGGCCACCACGGCCACCACCCCGGTCGGCTCCGGCGCGGACAGGTTGAAGTACGGCCCGGCGACCGGGTTGGCGCCGCCGTACACCTGGGTGAGTTTGTCGGACCAGCCGGCGTACCAGACCCAGCGGTCGATCGCGGCGTCGACCTCGTCCGCCGGCACGCCGAGGGCGACGAACTGCTCGCGGCGGCCCTCCAGCATCTCGGCGACCCGGTAGAGGATCTGACCCCGGTTGTACGCCGTCGCCCCGGCCCAGCCCTTCACCGCGGCGCGGGCGGCGACCACCGCGTCCCGCGCGTCCTTGCGGGAGGCCAGGGAGACATTCGCGTCCTGCACGAGATACGACCGTCCCGACTCGCTGCGCGGGAACTTCCCGCCGATGAAGAGCTTGTACGTCTTGCGCACCGCGACCCGCTCAGACATTGAGGTAGCCCTCCAGCCCGTGCCGGCCGCCCTCGCGACCGTAGCCCGACTCCTTGTAGCCGCCGAACGGCGAGGTGGGGTCGAACTTGTTGAACGTGTTGGCCCAGACGACGCCGGCGCGCAGCCGGTCGGCCATCCAGAGGATCCGGGAACCCTTGTCGGTCCAGATCCCGGCCGACAACCCGTACGGCGTGTTGTTGGCCTTCTCCACGGCCTCGGCCGGGGTACGGAAGGTGAGCACCGAGAGCACCGGGCCGAAGATCTCCTCGCGGGCGATCCGGTGCGCCTGGGTGACCCCGGTGAAGATGGTCGGCGCGAACCAGAAACCCCGCTCGGGCAGCTCGCACGGCGGCGACCAGCGCTCGGCGCCCTCGGCGGAGCCGGCGTCGGAGAGCTCGCGGATCCGCTCCAGCTGGGCGGCCGAGTTGATCGCGCCGATGTCGGTGTTCTTGTCCAGCGGGTCGCCGACCCGCAGCTGGGCCATCCGGCGCTTGAGCGACTCCAGCACCCGGTCGGCGACGTTCTCCTGGATCAGCAGCCGGGAGCCGGCGCAGCAGACGTGCCCCTGGTTGAAGAAGATGCCGTTGACGATCCCCTCGACGGCCTGGTCGATCGGGGCGTCGTCGAAGACGATGTTGGCGGCCTTGCCGCCCAGCTCCAGGGTGAGCTTCTTGCGGGTGCCGGCGACCGACCGGGCGATCGCCCGGCCCACCTCGGTGGAGCCGGTGAAGGCGACCTTGTCGACGCCCGCGTGCTCGACCAGGGCGCGGCCGGTGTCGCCGGCCCCGGTGACGATGTTGACCACACCGGCGGGCAGGTCGGCCTGCTGGCAGATCTCCGCGAAGAGCAGCGCGGTCAGCGGGGTGGTCTCGGCCGGCTTGAGCACCACCGTGTTGCCCGCGGCGAGCGCCGGGGCGATCTTCCAGGCCAGCATCAGCAGCGGGAAGTTCCACGGGATGACCTGCGCGGCCACGCCCAGCGGTCGGGGGTTGGCACCGAACCCGGCGTGCTCCAGCTTGTCGGCCCAGCCGGCGTAGTAGAAGAAGTGCGCGGCGACCAGCGGCAGGTCGACGTCGCGGGACTCCTTGATCGGCTTGCCGTTGTCCAGGGACTCCAGCACGGCCAGCTCGCGGGAGCGCTCCTGGATGATCCGGGCGATCCGGAACAGGTACTTGGCCCGGTCCCGGCCCGGCATCGGACCCCAGACCCGCTCGTACGCCTGGCGGGCGGCGCGGACCGCGCGGTCCACGTCCTGCGCGCCGGCCTCGGCGACCTCCGCGAGGACCTCCTCGGAGGCCGGGTTGATCGACTTGAAGCTGCCACCGTCGGTCGGGTCGACGAACTTTCCGTCGACGAAGAGCCCGTACGAGGGCTTGATGTCCACCACCGAGCGGGACTCGGGGGCGGGTGCGTATTCGAACATCGGCTCTCAGTCCAGGGTGAAGTAGTCGGGACCGGAGTAGGTGCCGGTCGTCAGCTTGGTGCGCTGCATCAGCAGGTCGTTCAGCAGGCTGGACGCGCCGAACCGGAACCAGTCCGGGTCGAGCCAGTCCGCGCCGACGGTCTCGTTGACCATCACCAGGTACTTGATCGCGTCCTTGGTGGTCTTGATGCCACCGGCCGGCTTCACGCCGACCTGTCGTCCGGTGGCGGCGCGGAAGTCGCGGACCGCCTCCAGCATCACCAGGGTCACCGGGAGCGTGGCCGCCACCGGAACCTTGCCGGTGGAGGTCTTGATGAAGTCACCGCCGGCCAGCATGGCCAGCCAGGAGGCCCGCCGCACGTTGTCGTAGGTGGCCAGCTCGCCGGTCTCCAGGATGACCTTGAGGTGGGCGTCGCCGCAGGCGGACTTGGTGGCCACGATCTCGTCGTAGACCTCGGAGTAGCGCCCGGCCAGGAACGCGCCCCGGTTGATCACCATGTCGATCTCGTCCGCCCCGGCCTCGACGGCGGCCCGGGTGTCGGCGAGCTTGATCTCCAGCGGCGCCTGGCCCGAGGGGAACGCGGTCGCCACGCTGGCCAGGTGCACGCCGGACCCGCGCAGCACCTCGGCCACGTACGGGACCATCGCCGGGTAGACGCAGACCGCGCCGACGTGCGGGCAGGACGGGTCGGCCGGGTCGGGGCGCAGCGCCTTGGCCGCGAGGGCCCGCACCTTGCCGGGGGTGTCCGCCCCTTCGAGGGTGGTCAGGTCGACCATCCGGATGGCCAGGTCGATCGCCTGGGCCTTGGCGGTGGTCTTGATGGAGCGGGTGCCGAGCTGTGCCGCCCGCTGCTCCGCGCCGACCTGGTCCACGCCGGGGAGGCCGTGCAGGAAGGTCCGCAGAGCGGTCTCGGATCGTCCCAGCTCGGAGAGGTCCGACCGGGCCGACGTCGCTGTCGCCGTCATGCCCCGAATACTACGCATCCGGACCGGCAGTGATCTTGGTCACGGCGACCCGTCGGGTCGCGTACGTGAGCGGCGTCGCTGGTCACCCCCGCAGCCGCAGTGCACAACCCGGGCGACCGGTAGGTTGAGCGATCGTGGACGTACACGTCATTGACCACCCGCTCGCCCAGTCGCGGCTGACCGCCATGCGGGACGCCCGGACCGACTCCTCGTCGTTCCGGGCCGCGCTGCACGAACTCACCACCATGCTGGTGTACGAGGCCGCGCGCACCTTCCCGGTCGAGAAGTACCCGGTGGCCACGCCGGTCACCGGCACCGAGGGCACCCGGCTGGCCAACCCGCCGCTGCTGGTGCCGGTGCTGCGGGCCGGTCTGGGCATGGCCGACGCCGCGCTCGGCCTGCTGCCGGAGTCGTCGATGGGCTTCGTCGGCCTGGCCCGCGACGAGCAGACGTACGAGCCGCGCGCGTACATGGAGTCGCTGCCCCGCGACCTGGCCGGGCTGCCGGTGCTGGTGCTCGACCCGATGCTGGCCACCGGCGGCTCGCTGGAGCACTGCTGCCGGCTGCTCGCCGACCGGGGCTGCACCGACATCACCGTGCTCTGCGTCCTGGCCGCGCCGGTCGGCATCGAGCGGCTGGAGCGCTCCGGCCTGCCGCTGCGCCTGGTCACCGCTTCGATCGACGAGGGCCTCAACGACAACAAGTTCATCGTCCCGGGTCTCGGCGACGCCGGCGACCGCCAGTTCGGCGGCATGCCCCGGTTCTAGTCCGTCCCGGTGCGGGCGACCACTCGGCCCTCGGTCGCACATCTCATTTCGATCAGGCTGGAGGGCGTCGTGTCCGGCGCGCTGTACGAGATTCCCGCGGCGGTCGTGGTGCCGCCGTTGGCCGTCGTGCTCACGCTCGGAGCGTGGCTGGTGCTCCGGCGTCGCGGCACGCTGTCCGCCCGGCGGCTGCTCGCCTGGTGGGCGATGTGCTGGTACCTGCTGGCCGTGGTGGCCGTGACGCTGTTCCCGTTGCAGGTCGCGCTGGGTGTCCACGGCAACAGCAGCCCCTGGTACGAGAAGGCCAACTTCATTCCGGTGCTCACCATCGACCCGACGACGTTCGTGCTCAACATCGTCATGTTCGTCCCGTTCGGTGTCCTGCTTCCCCTGGTTACGCGGGTCCGCGACGTCCGGCAGGCCGCCCTCGTGTCGCTCACCGTCAGCGGCGTCGTCGAGCTGATGCAGTTCCTCAGCAACGTTCTCTTCAGCAGCGGTCGCCTGGCGGACCTCAACGATCTGCTCGCCAACACGCTCGGCGGGGTGCTCGGTCTCCTGGCCTGGCGGGTGCTCGGGGGGCCGAGCGCCGCCGACCGGTTCATGAACCGTGACCCGGCCCCACAGGCGCCCCAGCCCGTGCCCTGAAGACTCGCCGCAGGGTGGCCGCCGACACCCCGGTGTGCGGATTGGCGCGCCGCGGTGCGGGCACCCGCTAGCGTCTGCGGCTATGACTGGTGTTGCGCTCGCCGAAGAGCTGCTGCTGCTGGCGTACGACGACGAGACGGGTCGGGCGACCATGCCCCGGATCAGCCTCGACCTGGGCATGGCCGCGGCCGTCCTGGTGGAGCTGGCGCTCGCCGGCCGGGTCGCGTACGCCGAAGGGTCCCTGGCGGTGACCGACCCCACGCCGGTCGGCGAGCCGATCATCGACGAGGTGCTGGCCCGGATCGCCGCGGACACCCCGCACACCCCGTCGTCCTGGGTGCAGCGGCTGCGGCACGGTCTGCGTGACCGGATCCTCGGTGACCTGGTGGCCCGGGGCGTGGTCCGGGACGTCGAGGAGACCGAGCTGGGCTTCATCGTCGTGCACCGGTACCCGACGGCGGACGCCTCGGTGGAGGCGGAGACCCGGGGCCGGCTCGCCGCGGCGCTGGCCAGCGGTCAGCTGCCCGACGAGCGGACCGCCGCCCTGGCGACCCTGGTGGCGGTGCTGCGGATGGAGCCGGCGCTCGGCCTGACCGGCGACGCGGCGGCCGACGCCCCCCGCCGGCTGGAGGAGATCGCCGGTGGCGCCGGCTTCTCCGGCAACGTCAGCCTGGACGACTCGGTCGTCCGCCCCTCGGTGGGCCTGGTCGTCGCCGCCCTCTGCCAGGCCGTCGACCAGGCCCTCGGCAAGCGCCCCTAGCGGGGCCCGGCGAACCGGCCCTGCCGCTCTCCTGCCCGACCGCTTGCCGCACGGTCCGCCCGGCGCACCCGTGATGCCGCCGGTCGGGCCGTGGTGGTCGCTCGCCGTCCGCCCGTCCAGCGGCGGCGGACACCCCACTCGCACGCTTTGCTCTGCTGCCGCGTACGCAACATTGGAAGCGCTCCCGTGTTGCGTTCAGGGCAGCAGAGCAAAGCGGGGCGTGCGGTGGTGGCCCGGTCCGGGCCGCCGCTCCGGCCGCTGCCGTCAGAGGCCGAGCGCGGCGGCGATCTCGGTGCGGAGCGCGGCCACCGCGGCCGTCGCCCGCCCTCGGGCCGCGGCCACGTCGCCGTCCGCGACCGGCTCCACCACCTCCAGGTACGCCTTGAGCTTCGGCTCGGTGCCCGACGGGCGGATCACCACCCGGGCGGCGTCGGTGCGCAGGATCACCACGTCCGCGCCGGGGAGCAGGTCCTGCGCCTCGGTGACCGGGTGCCCGAGCAGCGACGTCGGGGTGGCCGCGCGGATCCGGGCCATCGCGTCGGCGATCACCCGCAGGTCGTCCACCCGGACGGAGAGCTGGTCGGTGTGGTGCACGCCGAACTCGGCGGCCAGCTCGTCCAGCCGGTCGGTCAGGGTGCGGCCCTGCGCCTTCAGCCCGGCGGCCAGCTCGGCGACGGTCAGCGCGGCGGTGATGCCGTCCTTGTCCCGGACGTGCTCCGGCGCCACGCAGTAGCCCAGCGCCTCCTCGTACCCGAAGACCAGCGGTGTCGCCCCGCCCCCGGCCCGCACGATCCACTTGAACCCGGTCAGCGTCTCGTCGTACGCCAGGCCCCGCGCGGCGCTCATCGCCCGCAGCAGCGACGACGACACGATGGTGGTGGCGTACAGGCCGGTCACCCCGCGCCGCATCAGGTGGTCGGCGAGCAGCACGCCGACCTCGTCCCCGCGCAGCATCCGCCAGCCGGTCCCGCCGTCCCGGACGACCACCGCGCAGCGGTCGGCGTCCGGGTCGTTGGCGATCGCGATGTCCGCTCCGGTGGAGTTGGCGAGCGCGACGAGCCGGTCCACCGCGCCCGGCTCCTCCGGGTTGGGGAAGTTCACCGTCGGGAAGGCCGGGTCCGGCTCGGCCTGGTCGGGCACCACGCCGGGCACCGGGAAACCGGCCCGGGCGAAGGCGGCGGTCAGCACCGCCGCGCCCACTCCGTGCAGCGGCGTGTACGCCACGGACAGGTCCCGCGGGCCGCCCGGCGCGACCACCGCCGCGGCCCGGTCGACGTACGAGACCACCAGGTCGTCGCCGAGCACCTCGCCGGGCGGGCCGAGCGGCACCTGCGCCAGCGGGCCGACCGCCCGGATGGCGGCCTCGATGCCGGCGTCGGCCGGCGGCACGATCTGGGCGCCCGAGCCCAGCACCCCACCCAGCTGGGCGCCGAGGTAGACCTTGTAGCCGTTGTCCTGCGGGGGGTTGTGGCTGGCGGTGACCATCACGCCGGCGACCGCGTCGAGGTGCCGCACCGCGTACGCCAGCACGGGGGTGGGCAGCGGCCGGGGCAGCAGCAGCGCGGGCCGGCCGGCGCCGGTGGCGACCTGGGCGGTGCGCTCGGCGAACTCGCGGGAGCCGTGTCTGGCGTCGTACCCGATCACCAGCGGCCCCTCGCCGCCCTGCGCGGCGAGCCAGCCGACCAGCCCGGCCGCGGCCTGGGTGACCACGGCGAGGTTCATGCCGTTCGGGCCGGCGCGCAGCGGGCCGCGCAGCCCGGCGGTGCCGAAGGTCAGCGGTCCGGCGAACCGGTCGGCCAGCTCCGGGGCGCTGTCCGGGAGACGGTCCAGCACCGCGCGCAGCTCGGCGCGGCTGACCGGGTCGGGGTCGTCGTCGAGCCAGCGCCGAGCCTGGTCGCGAATCTGGTCAAGGTCAGTGGGTTCCGCCGCCATTGCCTATGGATAGCACGGCGGCGGATCACCACGTCCGCTCGGCCCTCGGCTCAGCCCGCCGCGGTGAGCTGGAAGGACTTGACCATCTCGTCGAAGATCGGCTTGCTCTCGGCGAACTTGGCGTCGGTGGAGGAGAGGTAGAACGAGTACATCTTCCCGTCGTTGAGCACGCCGCGCCACACGCCGTGACGCATGCCGTCGCCCTCGCCGCAGGTGTACTCGAACTGCACGCCCGGCTTGCCGGCCACCTCCTGCTCGCCCATGGCCACCTGCTGGTACGGCTTGGTGCAGGTGGTGCTCCGGGTGCGCAGGAAGTTCTGGGCGGTCTCCGCCCACCGGGTGGGCGTGCCACCCCACCTTTCGGCGAGGATGCGCACCTTGCGGCCCTCGTCGTCCGGGTCGACGTAGTCGACGTACGAGCCGCCGGTCGCCTTCTTCCAGCCCTTGGGCACGTTCACCCGCACGCCCCGGGCGTTGTGCTCCTGCATCTCCGGCAGCTCGCCGCCCGCCGCGGGTGCGGTCGGCTGGGCCTGCGGCGAGGTGGTCCCCGCCGGGTCGTCGCCGCCGGTCAGCGAGAAGACGCCGATCAGCAGGAGCAACGCCAGGCCGCCGGCCGCCGCGAGCTGGAGCTTGCGCGGCCAGCCCCGGACCGTGGTGACCAGCCGGCCGCCGGCGCCCGTGACGGCGCCGAGCCGGCCACCGTCGGCCCCGGCCGGGGCGGCGCCCGGCGAGGTCCACGACTGGCCGGTGCCGGGCACCGACCACTGGCCACCGCCGTAGACCGGCTGGGTGGCGTCGGGGTGGCCGCCGTGGACCGGCTGGGTGGCGTCCGGGTGGCCGCCGTAGACCCGCTGGGTGGCGTCCGGATGGCCGGTGCTGATCCGCTGGGTCGCCTCGGGCGCCCCGGCTCGCCGGTTGGCGTCCGGGTCGATCCGCTGGGTGGCCTCCGGGGCGCCACCGTACGTCGTGCCCGCGCCCCGTCCCGGCGCCGGCATCGCCCCGGTGGGGGTGTGCAGCGGGCCGGCGAGCGCGTCGGCGCTGGTGTCGTCGAGGCCGGCGGCGGGGGCGGCGCCGGCGTTCGTCGGTCGTTCGCCCCGGCGCAGCGCGGCCAGCCGGTCGGTCAGCGACTCGTCGGGGGCCAGCATGGCCCGGCCGCCGATCTGCCCGCTGGGCTTCGGTTCCGGCTCGGCCGCCGGGGGCGGCGGCGTCGAGGGACGCTGCACCGGCACCACCGCGTACGGGTCGGTGACCGAGTTGACCGCGGTCGCGGTGCTGGTCAGCGGGCCGGCGAGCAGTTCGCGGAGCATCGCCCGGGCGGTGTGCACGTCCAGCCGGCGGGCCGGATCCTTCTCCAGCAGCCCCATCAGCACCCGGGTAAGCGGGCCGCTGCGCTGGGGAGTGGCCGGTGGGTCCTCGACCACGGCGTGCATGGTCTCGATCGGGTCGCCCTTGTCGAACGGGGGGCGCCCCTCGACGGCGGTGTAGAGCGTCACGCCGAGCGAGAACAGGTCGCTCGGCGGTCCGAAGTCCTGGCCCATGGCCCGCTCCGGGGAGATGAAGTGCGGCGAGCCGAGCACCATCCCCGGGGTGGTGAGCTGGACGTCGGTGGGCATCCGGGCCACCCCGAAGTCGGTCAGCACGCAGCGGCCGTCGGTGCAGATCAGCACGTTGGCCGGCTTGACGTCGCGGTGCAGCACCCCGTTGGCGTGCGCCACCTCCAGCGCGCCGAGCAGCGCGATGCCGATCTTGGCGACCGCCCGGGGCGCGACCGGCCCGTCCTCGATCACCATGTCGGCCAGGCTGCGCGCGTCGAGCAGCTCCATCACGATCCACGGCCGGCCGCCCTCGGTGACCACGTCGTACACCTGGACCACGGCGGGGTGCTGGATCGCGGCGGCGGCGCGGGCCTCGCGGAGGGTGCGTTCGTACATCGCGTCCCGGTCACTGGGGGCCAGTCCCGGGGGCAGGACGACCTCCTTGACCGCCACGTCGCGTCGGAGCAACGTGTCGTTGGCACGCCAGACCGTGCCCATGCCGCCGTTGCCCACCGCGGAGCGCAGCGAGTAGCGACCACCGATGGTGGTGCCGGGTGCTGCACGCCCGTTGGGGGGACTGACGGGTCCGCCGCTCCAGGTCGGGATCTGAGTCACAGAAGAGCCACCGGGGGGAGATCGAGGGGGCTGGGACACAACCCCCCTATCTTGCTGGTTCCGACGCCCGATGCGAAACCCGACGCGGCGTCCCATTCTGCTACTCGACGGTACGTGTGCGGGCGTTCACCTGTCGTCCGCCCCGCCCGGCGCCCGGGTGTGCGGTATCCCTCACCCATCGACGCCGGCTCGCGTCCTACCATCCGGGGATGAGCGAACGGGTTAGCGAGTCGGGTTTCCCGATCAAGGACGTCTACACGGCGGCGGACCTTCCGGAGGACCTGGACTCCCGGCTGGGCGCCCCCGGCGACTACCCGTACACCCGCGGGGTCTACCCCACGATGTACACCTCCCGGCCGTGGACCATGCGGCAGTACGCCGGCTTCGGCACCGCCACCGAGTCCAACGCGCGCTACCACCAGCTGCTGCGGGCCGGCACGATGGGCCTCTCCGTCGCCTTCGACCTGCCCACCCAGATGGGCTACGACTCCGACGACCCGATCGCCCACGGCGAGGTGGGCAAGGTCGGGGTGGCCATCGACTCCATCGAGGACATGCGGCTGCTCTTCGACGGCATCCCGCTGGACAAGGTCTCCACCTCGATGACCATCAACGCCCCCGGCTCGGTGCTGCTGCTGCTCTACCAGCTGGTCGCCGAGGAGAACGGGGTGGCCGGCGGCGCGCTCAACGGCACCATCCAGAACGACATCCTCAAGGAGTACATCGCCCGGGGGACGTACATCTTCCCGCCGAAGCCCTCGCTGCGGCTGGTGGCCGACACCTTCGCCTACTGCCGGGCGGAGGTGCCGAAGTGGAACACGATCTCCATCTCCGGCTACCACATGGCCGAGGCCGGCGCGACGCCCGCGCAGGAGATCGCGTTCACCCTGGCCAACGGCGTGGAGTACGTCCGCGCCGCGCTGGAGGCCGGGCTGGCGGTGGACGACTTCGCGCCCCGGCTGTCGTTCTTCTTCGTCGCCCGGACCACCCTGCTGGAGGAGGTCGCGAAGTTCCGTGCCGCCCGGCGGATCTGGGCCCGGCTGATGCGCGACGACTTCGGCGCGAAGAACCCGAAGTCGATGATGCTGCGCTTCCACACCCAGACCGCGGGCGTGCAGCTGACCGCCCAGCAGCCCGAGGTCAACCTGGTCCGGGTGGCGGTGCAGGGGCTCGGCGCGGTGCTCGGCGGCACCCAGTCGCTGCACACCAACAGCTTCGACGAGGCGATCGCGCTGCCGACGGAGAAGGCGGCCCGGCTGGCGCTGCGCACCCAGCAGGTGCTGGCGTACGAGACGGACCTGACCGCCACCATCGACCCGTTCGCCGGGTCGTACGTGGTGGAGGCGATGACCGCCGAGATCGAGGCGGCCGCCAACGAGCTGATGGACCGGGTCTTCGACCACGGCTCGGCGGTGGACGCGATCGAGGCCGGGTTCCAGAAGCGGGAGATCGAGCAGTCGGCGTACCGGATCGCTCAGGAGATCGACTCGGGGGAGCGGGTGGTGGTCGGGCTCAACCGGTTCGCCATCGACGAGGAGGAGCCGTACGAGCCGCTGCGGGTGGACCCCACGATCGAGGCGGCCCAGGCCGAGCGGCTGGCCAAGCTGCGCGCGGACCGGGACGCCGGCGCGGTGGAGCGGGCCCTGGCCGAGCTGCGGGCCGCGGCGGAGGGCACCGGGAACGTGCTCTTCCCGATGAAGGACGCGCTGCGGGCCCGGGCCACGGTGGGCGAGGTCTGCGGGACGCTGCGCCAGGTGTGGGGGACGTACCGACCCAGCGACCGCTTCTGACCGACCCGGCCCGCCGGGAGCGGCGGGACGACGGCATCACGGCGGCTTCCGTCGGCGCTGGGGCGCGGCGGGGCCGCCGTCGTCGTGTCCGGGGGCCTTCCGCCGCTGGTCACGGCGACCTGGCGGAGCTACCGTCGGGGGAAGACCCCGGTTGCGACGCCTCCAATGTCGGCCGGGCAGCGTGGCCCCTCCGGGCGGGCGGTGTGTGCCCCCGGGGTTCGTGGGTAAACCCGAACAGGTGGACGGAACGGACAGCATGTCCGGCCACGCACGGGGCGATCGTGTCACCGTCGGGAGTCGCTCGGCTGCCGAGGGTCGTCGGCTATTTGTCGGAGCGGCAGTTAATTGTGGCGACTTTTGCGACAATTCGGAACGACGGCCCCGGATCGACGCCGATTTCGCGACCGCCCAATCGGTTACGCGGTGTAGGAGGTGTGGGGCAGATGACGTCTTCCGACCGCGATCTACCTGCTGTCCCGCAGATATTCGAGCCCTCTCACCAGGGTTTACGTGACGCTACGCGGTCCGATCACTACCGTAACGAGGTTGCGCAGCGTCACCGGCGGAGGTCTAGGCTGTCTGCTGTCCTCCCCGATGATTCATCCATTCCTAGTGATCGAGACTTCGACGTGACGAGTGCGTTGACGCTGCCGAACGGCAGCCATCCGGGGTTGTCCAGGCCAGAGGCGTTGTCCGGATCCCACCCCCTGCCCTTCGAGCTGGACCACCTGCTCGCCCTGCGGGTACCCGGCCTCATCGCCACCCGTCGCCACATCCACTCCCATCCGGAGCTGTCGGGCGAGGAGTTCGAGACGGCGGCGCTGGTCGCGCGGGAGCTCGCCCTCGCCGGCCTGCACCCGCGGCTGCTGCCCAAGGGCAACGGGGTCATCTGCGACATCGACGGGCGCCCCGACGGGCCGGTGATCGCGCTCCGCGCCGACATCGACGCGCTGCCGCTGACCGACCCGAAGGACGTCCCGTACCGGTCCACCGTCGACGGGGTCTGCCACGCCTGCGGCCACGACGTGCACACCACGGTGATGCTCGGCGTCGGCATGCTGCTGGCCCAGCTCCGCGACGCCGGCCAGCTCGACGGGCGGGTCCGGCTGATCTTCCAGCCGGCGGAGGAGATCCTGCCCTGCGGCTCGCTGGAGGTCATCGAGGCCGGCGGCCTGGAGGACGTGGTGCAGATCTTCGCGGTGCACTGCGACCCGAACCTCCCGGTGGGTCAGGTGGGCCTGCGGGTCGGCCCGATCACCGCCGCCGCGGACAACGTCACCGTCCGCCTGACCGGCCCCGGCGGGCACACCGCCCGGCCGCACCTGACCGTCGACCTGGTCGACGCGCTCGGCCGGCTGGTCACCGAGGTGCCGGCCCTGGTCAGCCGCCGGGTGCCGGCCAACAGCGGGTTGCTGCTGGTGTTCGGCCACGCCTCGGCCGGCACCCGGTACAACGTCATCCCGTCCGAGGCGTGCGCCTCCGGCACCCTGCGGGTGATGGACCGCGACACCTGGGAGGAGGCTCCCAAGATCGTCGCTCAGGTCGTCCGGGACGTCATCGCGCCCACCGGCGCCACGGTCGACCTCGAATACCTGCGCGGCCGTCCGCCGGTGAGCAACGACGCCCGGGCCATCCAGGTGCTGACCGCCGCCACCGCGGCGGCGCTCGGACCCGAGGGCATCGCCGAGACCCCGCAGAGCATGGGCGGGGAGGACTTCTCCTGGTACCTGGAGTACGTCCCCGGCGCGCTGGCCCGCCTCGGCGTCGGCCGGTCCGGGCCCAACGTGGACCTGCACCGCGGCTCGTTCGACGTGGACGAGCGGGCCATCCCCGCCGGGATCCGACTCATGGTGCAGACCGCGTTGCGGGCACTGGCGGCGGCGCGGTAGGAGCCGGCGGGTGACCCCCGCCGAACGGCGTCGTGGGCGGCGTCGGTGGCGCGGGACGCCGCCGGCGCCGCCGCAGCACCACCATCAGCACCCCCAGGGGTACGCCGAAGGTCAGCAGCCACGGCAGCACCGCCCCCAGCACGGTGAGCAGGACGCTCATCGAAACCAGGAAGACCTTCCAGCCGCCGCGCAGCCCGACCATGAAGCCGGTCTCGGTCTCCTCCTCGGCGGTCGAGGCGTCCCGGCCGACGAACGTCACGGTGATGGTGGAGAGCGCGGTCAGGTCGGACAACTTCCGCTTCTTCGCCTCCAGCGACGCCAGGTCGGCCTCCCGCTTCGCCACCTCGCCCTCCAGCGAGACCAGTTCGGAGACCGAGGTGGCCCGGGCGAGCAGCTTGCGGGCACTGTCCACCCGCGCCCGCTGGGTGGCGATCCGGGCGTCCAGGTCCACCGTCTGCTCGGTGACGTCCTCGGTCCTCACCTCCCGGCGCTGCTGCCTGCCGTAGGTGGCCAGCTCGTCGACGAACGCGGTGAACTTCGCCGCCGGCACCCGCAGCACCAGCTCCGCCTCCGCGTCGGCGGCCACGCTGCGCCGGTTGTCCCCGCCGACGAACCCACCGACCGTGGTCACCGCGGCCACCGCCCGACGGGCGGCGCCCTCCACGTCGTCCACCTGCACCCGCATCGTCCCGGTGTAGATGATCGACCGCTGCTCGACGCGCAGGTCCGGCGCGCCCGCGCCGGCCTGGTCCTGCTCGCCGGCCGCACCGGCCGGGGCGCCACCGGCGGGCGCCTCCGCCCGGGAATTCGCCGTGTCCGTGGACTCCCCGCCCGCTCCGCAACCGGCCAGCAGCAGCGCCGCCAACCCGACCGCCACCGCGGCCACCCCGCGGTGTCGCGCCATCCGTACGCCCATCCCCGCTCCGTCCTCTGACAGCCCCGGCACCCGGGGCGATAGCTCGGACGCGACGCGGCATCGCGTCGGTTCCGGCAGACTGCGCTGAGGACGTCACGATTCGATAAGCGAGGAGTCACGATGCAGCTCACCAAGTACGCCCACTCGTGTCTCCGGGTGGAGCACGACGGGGCGGTGCCGGTCATCGCCCCGGGCGTGGGCGAACCGGGCAGCCGGATCGACTGACCCGTGCCCACCGTCCCGTCCGACCTGGTCCAGCGGCTCTACCGCACGCCGCCGGACCGGTTCGTCGCGGCCCGCGACGCCGCCGTCGCCGAGGCCCGCCGGACCGGTGACGCCACCGCGGCCCGTCAGATCGCCCGGCTGAAGCGCCCCACCGTGGCCGCCTGGCTGGTCAACCTGCTCGCCCTGGAACGCCCCGAACTCGTCGCCGACCTGGCCTCGCTCGCGGAGGCGCTGCGCGCCGTGCAGCGCGACCTCAAGGGGGCGAAGCTCCGCGTACTCTCCGCCCAGCGGCGGGCGGTGGTCTCCGCCCTCGTCGCCGAGGTGCGCCGGATCGCCGCCGCCACCCCCGACGCCCCGTCGGCCGGGAAGCTGCCGCTGGCCGAGGTGGAGGCCACCCTCAACGCGGCCCTGGCCGACGCCGAGGTGGCCGAGCAGGTCCGTTCCGGACGGTTGCTGAAGGCCGTCCACTACGCCGGGTTCGGTGAGGTGCCCCGGCCGCAGCTACGGCTGGTCACCGGGGGCGCGGAGGAACCGGCCCGGGCGCCCGACCGGGAGCGGACGGAGGCGCGCCGGGCCCGTGACGAGCGGGCGGCGGAGCGGGCCGCCCGGGCCGAGCGGGATTCCCGCCGCCGGGCGCTGCGCAGGGAGTTGGCGTCGGCGCGTACCGATCAGGAGCGGGCGGAGTCCGAGCTGGACAGCGCGGTGGCGGCCGAGCGGGACGGCACGGCCGCCCTGGACCGGATCGAGACCGAACTGGCCGAGCTGGAACGCCGCCGGGCCGTCGCCGAGCAGGAGCTGAGCCGGGCCAGGCTGGCCCGACGCGGCGCCGAACGGACCCTGACCGCCGCGCGCCGGCGGGCCGGCGAGGTGGAGGCGGCGGTCGAGGCGCTGGACGCCGAGGAGGAGGATGCCGCGGCGGGCGACGACGAGGCACACTGAGCGCGATGAATGCGTGCAGCGGGCGTCCGGGATGACGCCGGAACAGGTGGCGGCCGCCAGCAAGCCGGCCGTGCTGGAGCTGGGAGAGGTCTTCAGCCGCTGCCCGGGCACGCTGCGCCGGGCCCGGCTGCTCGGCATCTCCGGCTGGGCCTTCTACATCACCGGACGGGCGGGCGCGCTCGGCGACGTCGGCGCCGAGACGGTGGCCGCGGCGCTCGGCTTCATCGCTCCCGAGGCGGTCGCCGACGGCTGGGACGCGGCCGGCCGGGTGGTCCGTCCGCTGGAGGTCGCCTCCGCCAACCTCGCCGAGTGCTGCCGGTGGGGCGCCCAGCACCTCGACGACCTGCCCGGCATGCCCCGGCTCGCCGCGCTGCTGGAGCGGGTGGTGACCGCCGCCGACGCGACCGGGATGCCGCTCTTCGCCGCCTGGCGGGCCATGCCGGTTCCGGACCACGCCGCCGGCGCCCGGGCCGCCGTGGCGCTGCTCCTGCTCCGCGAACACTTCACCGGGGCGTACCTGCTCGCGGTGCGGGCTGGCGGGATGACCCCGCTGGAGGCGGTGCTCGCCGGACCGGAGGGGGAGGCCGGTGCGGCGGCCTGCGGCTGGCCGCCGCCGTACCCGCCGGTCGGGCCGCTGGTGCGGCGGCGGCTCTGGGCCGAGGCGGTGACCGACCGGCTGGCGTCCACCGCGTTCCGGGCGTTGCGACCCGCCGAGGGCGCCGAGCTGGTGGAGCTGCTCACCGCCGTCCGGGCCCGGCTGCGGACCCCGGCCGGGTGAAGCCCGTCGGTGGGCGGGCGCCGGCCCGCCGGATCGGCTTCCCGATCGGTCGGAAAATGGGCAGCGCGGATCGGGGCCCGCTGTCACGATCTCCGGCGTGACGCTCCCCGCCGGCTGGACCGCCCGCCGACCCACCCTGGACGACGTCCCCGCCATCCTCGCCGTGGTGCACGCCGCCGACACCTTCGCCATCGGCCATCCCGACTTCGACGCCGAGGACGTGCGGGCCTGCCTGACCGCGCCCTTCTTCGACCCCGCCCGGGACTCCTGGCTGGCCGTCGACCCGGACGGCACGGTGGTGGCCTGGGCGACGGTGGACAACCCGAGCGGGGTGGGGCGCGAGTTCGTCGAGGTCTACGTCGACCCGGAGCGCGGGGCGCAGCTGCGCGCCCCGCTGCTCGCCCGGCAGCTCGACCGGGTGGCCGAGCGAGCCGCGGAGCGTGGGGTGCCGGCGCTCACCGTGCGTACCGCCGTCTTCGCGCCGGAGACCCGCTGGGCGGCCGAGCTCGCCGAGGCCGGCTTCACCCGGGCCAAGCGGTACGTCCGGATGCGCCGCGACCTGGCTGACCTGCCCGCCGAGCCGCCGCCACCGCCCGGCGTGACGGTCCGGCCGGTGCGCGCCGACGACGAGTCCGACCTGCGGGAGTTCCACCGGATCTACGACACCGCGTTCCGGGACACCCCGGACTACGAGCCGCTCGACTTCGACCGGTGGCGGGAGCACATCCCTGTCTCGTGCCGGGCCTGGGACGAGTGGTTCGTCGCCGAGGTGGACGGGGCGCCGGCCGGTGCCCTCGTCTCCTCCGACCAGGCGCTGGACCAGGACATGGGCTGGGTCCGCACGCTGTCGGTGCTGCCGGCGTACCGGCGGCGCGGGGTGGGGGCGGCGCTGCTGCAGCGGGCCTTCGCGGTCTACGCGGCGAAGGGCCGCACCTCGGCCGGCCTGGGCGTCGACCTGACCAATCCGACCGCCCCGGTCACCCTCTACCGCTCGGTGGGGCTGCGCGAAGTGCGCTGGACCGACATGTACGAGCGGATCGTCCCGGCCGCCGGTGTGTGATGCACGACCCTCGCCGGGGCCGGCGGCGGTTGCCGCGGCTGCCGGGAGCACACTGGAGGTGTGCGATACGCGCTACGCCGATGCGGTGCCGGTGGGGCGGGACCGCAGCTCGGTGACGTAGTCGTCCGGCGCGCCCGCCTTCTCGGCCGCGTTCGCGATCTCCGACAGGTACCACGAGGTCGGCAGGCCGCCCTCGTAGCCGTCGAACACGTAGATCCAGGCGGTCACGTCCCCGTCCAGGGTCGAGACCCGGACGTGCAGCTTGCGGTACGTGCCGGCGGTGACGCCCTCGATCTCGTCAAGCTGCGCGGCGTCGTACGGGTGGATGTCGTACAGCGCCACGAAGACCCGGTCGCCCGGGGATTCGACCACGGTGCTGACCGAGCCCTCCCAGCCGATGACGTCCTCGCCCGCGAAGGTCAGCCGCCAGCCCTCCAGCCAGCCGATGCCCACCATCGGAGAATGCGGACAGTAGGCGCGCATCCGGGCGGGGTCCAGGTTTGAGCCGTAAGCGGCGTAGTGACGCACGGCGATGACGATAGCCCGGCGGGCGGGTGGGGGAGAATACGACGGTGCGTGTCGAACACGTTCGGGAGAAGAAAGTCACTGTGAGCACTGACGAAGGGCGAGCGTTGTGAGCCGGATCGTGATCATCGGCGGGGGGCCGGCCGGTTACGAGGCGGCGCTGGTCGCCGCTCAGCTGGACGCCGATGTCACCGTCGTGGAGGCGGAGGGCGCCGGCGGTGCCTGCGTGCTCTCCGACTGCGTCCCGTCGAAGACCTTCATCGCCAGCTCGCAGGTGGTGACCGGCTACCGGGACACCGAGGAGTTCGGGGTGCACTCCGACGGGCTGGAGGCGGTGACGGTCGACGCCCGGGCGGTCCACGCGCGGGTGAAGCGACTCGCCCTGGCCCAGTCCGACGACATCCACGCCAAGCTGGTCAAGGCCGGGGTGACCGTCGTCGCCGGGACCGCCCGGCTGGGCGAGGACACGCTCGGTCACACCCACCGGGTGATCGTCACCCCCGCCGACGGCGGCGAGGAGCAGTCGATCGCCGCCTCCACCGTGCTGGTCGCCACCGGCGCCACCCCCCGTCAGCTGCCCACCGCGCTGCCCGACGGCGAGCGCATCCTCACCTGGCGGCAGGTGTACGACCTGCCCGAGCTGCCCGAGCACCTGATCGTGGTGGGCTCCGGCGTGACCGGCGCCGAGTTCGCCAGCGCCTACCTGGCGATGGGGGTCAAGGTGACCCTGGTCTCCAGCCGGGACCGGGTGATGCCGCACGAGGACGCCGACGCGGCGATGGCCATCGAGCGGGTCTTCCGCAACCGCGGCATGAGCATCCTCAACAACTCCCGCGCGGACGCGGTCCGCCGCACCGGCGACGGCGTCGAGGTCGAGCTCTCCGACGGCCGGCTGGTGTCCGGCTCGCACGCGCTGATCGCCGTCGGTTCGATCCCCAACACCGCCGGCCTGGGGCTCGCCGAGTACGGCGTCGAGCTGGCCAGGGGCGGCTACGTCACCGTGGACCGGGTGTCCCGCACCAACGTCCCCGGCATCTACGCGGCCGGCGACTGCACCGGCGTGCTGCCGCTGGCCAGCGTGGCGGCGATGCAGGGCCGGATCGCGATGTGGCACGCGCTCGGCGAGGCGGTCCGACCGCTGCGGCTGCGGACCGTGGCGGCGAACGTCTTCACCGACCCGGAGCTGGCCACCGTCGGCGTCTCGCAGGACGAGGTGGACGCCGGCAAGGTCCCCGCACGTCAGGTGATGCTGCCGCTGTCGGGCAACGCCCGGGCGAAGATGGACGACCTGGCCGACGGCTTCGTCAAGCTCTTCTGCCGCCCGGCCAGCGGTCAGGTGGTCGGGGGCGTGGTGGTGGCGCCGAAGGCCAGCGAGCTGATCCTCCCGATCACCATGGCGGTGGAGAACAACCTCACCGTCAACGAGCTGGCCCAGACCATCACCATCTACCCCTCGCTGTCGGGGTCGATCACCGAGGCCGCCCGCCAGCTCATGCTCCACGAACTGGAGTGACCGCGCCGCCCGGCCGGCCCGCTGGCCGGCCGGGCGGCGGCCGGTCAGCGGAAGGCGGAGGCGTGGTCGGCGGCCCATTCGGCGTACGGGCGGGCGGGATGGCCGGTGATCCGCTCGACCGTGTCGGTGACGGGTTCGGGGTGGTCGACGAAGGCGGCCCAGCCGCGCAACGCCAACTCGGCGAAGTCGGCGTCGCCGAACGCCGCCGTCAACATCTCCCGGGCCTCGTCAACGGGCATCTCCACCCAGCGCAGGTCCCGCCCGATCGCCCGGCCAATGCTGTGCGCCTGCTCCCGCTGGGTCAGCGCCGCCGGCCCGCTGAGCAGGTACCGGGTGCCCCGGTGCCCGTCCGAGGTGAGCGCCGCGACGGCCACCTCGGCGAGGTCCCGCTCGTGGACCAGTGACCGGGCCGCCTCCCCGTACGGCCAGCGCACCACGTCCCCGGCGCGGATCTGGTCCGCCCACATCAGGGTGTTGGCGGCGAAGCCGACCGGGCGCAGGAAGGTCCACCCCGCCCCGGACGCCTCGACGGCCCGCTCCACGACCGCCCAGTTCGACTCCGGCTGGTCGGCGCCTAGTGCGGAGAGGTAGACGATCCGGGGGACCCGCGCGGCGATCAGCCGGGCCACCTCGGGGGCGTGTCTGCGGGCCACCGCCGGGTCGGTGAACGGCCAGATCAGGAACACCGCGTCGACGTCGGCCAGGTGCGGCGCGAGCGACGGCGGATCGGCGAGGTCGGCGGCCACCAACTCCACGTCGGCGGGCAGCCCGGCGGTCGTCGGGTCGCGCGTCACCGCCCGCACCGGCTCCCCCCGCGCCCGCAGGAGCGACACCACCTCTCGGCCGACCGTGCCGGTCGCCCCTGTCACCAGGATCATCTCCGCTCCCTTCGTCCCGCCACGCCGGCCGTCGGCGTCACCCACGGACGCTAAGAGCTGAAGTCCGGTTGAGGTCAACCGCCGAGGGCAGCCCGGGGTGGCGCGGTCACGGCACCGGGCCGGGCGAGGGCGAGCGCGACGACGGCGAGCAGGCCCACCTCGGCGAGGATGAGCAGTCGTTCGGCGAGGCCGAGCAGCATCCGGTCGCCGGGGTAGGCCGACCAGACCATCGCCGCCGCCAGGGCCAGGCTGGCCAGGGCGAGTGCGCGTACCCACCGGCCGGCCGTCACCCCGGGCAGGTGCCGGGCGAGCAGCCAGCCGCCCACCGGCAGCGCCAGGAAGGCGACCACTGAGGCGTACCGGTGCAGGTACACGGCGGTGTCCATCGGCAGGCCCGGCTCGTTGGTCGGCACGACCGCCGCGACCAGCAGCCCGGCGACCCAGGCGAGCAGGAGCGGTGCGGCGCCCCGTCCCGCCGCCCGCCCGTCCGCCGGCAGCCCGTTCGTCCGGTTTTCGACCATGCCCCAGCCTGTCGCCGGGACCACCCGAAGCGGATGCGGGACACCCACCCACATCGATCCCCGGGACGACCCCTACGAACCGTCAGTCGACCGGGACCTCGGCGCGGGTGGTGCGGCCGGCGACCGCGGTCATCGCCCATCCCGCCGCCGCGAATCCGGCCGCCGCGGCCGCCGCGATGATCGCCAGCCGCCAGGCCGAGCCGGTCAGCGCCGTGCCGCCCAGGTGACCCACCAGTCCGCCGTAGGTCGCCCAGCCGACGGCCGCGGCGGCCTCGTAGGAGAGGAACAGCCGGTACGGGTAGCGGCTGCGGCCGGCCGAGAAGCAGGCCGCCATCCGACCACCCGGCACGAACCGGCAGAGCAGGATGACCAGCGGTCCCGGGGTGCGCAGTCCCCGGGTCACCCGGCCGGCCATCCGGCGGGCCCGGCTCGCCTCGGCGTGCCGGGGCTCGCGCCGGTCGGGGGCGCCCCGGCCCAGCAGGTAGCAGGCGAGGTCGCCGGCGAAGACGCCGAGCGCGCCGACGGCGATGGTGACCGGCAGGCTCAGCCCGCCGTACACGGTGAGCGCACCCCCGGTGATCATCACGACCTGGGTGGGGATGACCGGCACGAACGCGTCCGCGATCAGCAGCCCCAGCAGCAGGAGGTAGGCCCACGTCGGCGACGCGACGTCAGTGAGAAGTTCGGGCACGGCTGCCACCTCGCCGGTCAAGGCCGATCGGATGCACCGAGCCTGACGGCATGGCCGCCGTCACCACGGACAGGGCCGGCCGGTGGTGATCACGGACACCAGAGGGACACCGGGGTGCAACGAGGCAGATTGGCGGTGGGTTACGCCCCCGACGTCGGGAAACCCGTACCCGGACGGGTCGGCGGATCGGCGGCCGTCGGCGTACCGTTGTCGGCGCGCGGCCCGGTACCCGTCGGGTCCCCCGTTCCTGACGAGTGGGCCGCCGCGGGCCGCCGGCAGGTCCCGTGCCGGCGGCCCGCACCCCTGATCCGGGCGGGAAATCCGGTCGCGCCAGCCACCGCCGCGGCCGTACCGTCGCCACATGCGCAGCGCGGCACCCACCACGACGCCGGGAGATCCCGGCGCGCCGCACTGACGTCCGACGTCGACGAGGCCCCGGGGCGATCCGCTCCCGAGGGCCTCGCGGCGTTCCGGGCCAGGTCGCCTCCGGGTCGTACCCGATCAAGGAGAGCGACATGATCGACCACCGCAGGCTCGGCCGGGAGCTGGACCTGTTCGTCTCCGACCCTCTGGCGGGCGCGGGCCTGCCGATCTGGCTGCCGGCCGGCGCCGCCGCCCGGCACGCGGTCGAGGAGTACGTCCGGGAGCTGGAACGCCGGGCCGGCTACCGGCACGTCTACTCACCGCCGCTCGGCAAACGGGAGCTCTTCGAGCTCTCCGGGCACCTGGGCTACTTCGCCGACGACATGTTCCCGCCGCTGCGGCTCAGTCCCGACGACGAGTTCGTGCTCCGCCCCGCGCTCTGCCCGCACCACGCGCTGGTGTACCGGGCCCGGGGCCGGTCCTACCGGGACCTGCCGCTGCGCATCGCCGAGCTGGGCGGGATGTACCGGCCGGAGCGCTCCGGCGTGCTGGGCGGGCTGTCCCGGGTGCGCGCCATCTCGCTGAACGACGCGCACAACTTCTGCGCCCTCGACCAGGTCGACGCCGAGGTCCGGGAGATCCTGCGGCTGATCCGCGAGGCGCACGCGGCGCTCGGCGTCCGCCCGGCCGGTTTCCGGCTGTCGCTGCGCGGACCGGGGGAGAAGTACGCCGGCGACGACGCGCGATGGGCGCGGGCCGAGGAGCTGCTCCGCGCCGCCCTCGACGGGGCGGAGTTCACCGAGGCGCCCGGGGAGGCCGCCTTCTACGGCCCGAAGATCGACGTCCAGATCGTCGACGCCGCCGGTCGGGAGTCGACCATCTCCACCGTCCAGCTGGACTTCGACAAGCCGGAGCGGTTCGACCTGTCGTACGTCGACGCCGACGGGCGACGACGCCGGCCGGTGATGGTGCACCGCAGCCTGGTGGGCAGCATGGAACGGCTCTTCGCGTACCTGATCGAGGTGCACCAGGGCGCCTTCCCGGCCTGGTACGCCCCGGTGCAGCTGGTGCTGCTCACGGTGGACGAGGGGCAGGCCGGTGCGGCGGAGGAGCTGGCCCGCCGGGCGACCGCGGCCGGCCTGCGGGTCGAGGTCGACCGGGCCGGCTCGTTGGGCGCCCGGATCCGGGACGCCGCCCGGCGGCGGGTGCCGTACGTCGGGGTGCTGGGCGCCCGCGAGGTGGCCGACGGGTCGGTGTCGCTGCGCCTGCGCGACGGCCGGGGGTTGCCCCCGATGCCGGTCGCCGACGCGCTCGGGCTGGTCGGCGCGGTGGTGGCCGCCCGCTCGACCGACCTGCTGCCGGCCGCCGCCTGAGCCGGTCACGAGGAGAGCGCCCCCTGGACCGACGGGGTCCGGGGGCCTCTGGCTCAGGCCCCGAACGAGATTGCGACCGCCGCCGCGACGAAGACGACCTGGAGCACGGTCCGCGTCGCCAGCGGGGTCACCGGTCGCCCGGCCAGGGTCAGGCCGCGCCGGGCCGCGGAGACGTTCGCCGGGAACATGGCCAGCATCAGCAGGGCCAGTCCGGCCGCGGCCCAGCGGGCGGTGGCCGGGACGAGCAGCGCCGCGGCGCCGAGCAGTTCCAGCGCCCCGGTGAGGGTCACCAGCAGGTCCGGTCGGGGCAGCGCCGGAGGCACCATCGCGACGAGGTCGGCACGGCGGCCGGTGAAGTGCGCGACGCCGGTCAGCGTGAACATCAGGGCCAGCCCCACCCGCAGCGCGGGGTGCCAGCCGTCGAGCGGGGCCACGCCGGCCAGGCCGGCCAGTCGGGCGAGCGCGGTGCCGGCCACGAGCGCGATCAGGGGAGCCACGGGTACCTCCTTGGACAATAACTTGTCATCGACAAGATGCCTCGGGGGAGGTTAACTTGTCAATGGCAAGATAGGATGACGGCATGATCGGAACGCGCGGCTACCACCACGGCGACCTGCGTCGCGCCCTGCTCGCGGCGGCGGTGGCGGTGATCGAGGAGTCGGGCCCGGGGGCGCTCAGCCTCCGTGACCTGGCGCGGCGGGCCGGCGTCTCGCACGCCGCCCCGGCGCACCACTTCGGTGACAAGCCCGGCCTGCTCACCGCGCTCGCCGCCGAGGGCTTCGACCTGCTGGCCGAGGCGCTGTGCGGCGCCGGTGGGGATCTGCACGAAGCCGGCGTCGCGTACGTCGACTTCGCGGTCCGACACCGCGCGCACTTCGACGTGATGTTCCGCCCCGACCTCTACCGGGCCGACGCGCCGGAGGTGCGGGCCGCCCGGGAGCGCGCGGGCGCGGCCCTGCGGTCGGGGGTTGCGGCGCTGCCGGCGGAGCGGGCGGGCGCCGGCGACCCGCAGGGGGACGCCCTCGCCGCCTGGTCCATCGTGCACGGCTTCGCCACGCTCTGGCTGGCCGGCGCGCTGCCGGAGCGGGTCGGCGACGATCCCCGGGAGGCGGCGAGGGCGGTCATCCGCCGTCTCTTCGCCGCCCGCTGACGGCGGGTCAGCCGGCCGAGCGGGAGGCGGGCGGATCGTCGGGGGCCGTGGCGACGTAGTCGCGCATCACCTCGGCGATCTCACGCAGGAACCCGGCGGTCGCCGCGGCCTGCTCCGGGGTCAGCCGGTCGACCGCGCGGTCGATGCCGACCAGCATCGGGCGCAGCGCCGCCAGCACCTCCTCGTGCGCCTGGTCGGTGACCCGCAGCGCCAACCGGCGCCGGTCGTGCGGGTGCGGGGTCCGCTCGACATGGCCGGCGCGCACCAGCCGGTCCACCAGCGTGGTGGCCGAGGCCGAGCGGATGCCGAGGCGGTTGCCCAGCTCTACCGGGCCGAGCGTCTCCGGGCTGGAGACGAGGTGGTCGATGGCCGCCGCGTCGGTGATCCCGATGTCCAACCGGCGGGCGAGCGCGCCGCGGGTGTCCCGGGCGATCCGGAGCACGTCGCGCAGTGCGCGGGCGGCTTCGCTGGTCCCGGCCGATTCGTTGGTCGACGCGACGCCGGCGTGTCCATCGGCGTTTCCCGGCCTTGCGGTTGACGTGACCCCGTTCACCGGCTGAAGTTAGCACGTCGGGTAGCTAGACAATCTAGCGAATGCGAGGCACGCATGCGTGAGCAGGGCCGTGGGCGCTGGTGGGGTCTGTTCGCCATCAGCCTCGGCGTCGCGGCGATCATCGTCGACGCGACGATCGTCAACGTCGCGGTGCCCGAGATCATTCGCGACCTCCGGATCACCTCGACCGACGCGCAGTGGGTGCAGGAGGCGTACACCCTGGCCTTCGCGGCCTTGCTGCTGGTCGCGGGCCGCTTCGCCGACCGCGCCGGGCGGAGGCGGATGTTCGTCGTCGGGGTGGTGGTGTTCGTGGCGGCCAGCGTGCTGGCCGCGGTGGCCGGCTCCGGCGCGGCACTGATCGGTGCCCGGGTGCTCCAGGGCGTCGGCGCCGCGATGATCCTGCCCGCCTCGCTCTCCCTGCTCAACGCCAACTTCCGTGGTCGGGAGCGGGCCGTCGCGTTCGCGATCTGGGGCTCCACCATCGGCGGTGCCGCCGCCCTCGGCCCGCTGCTCGGCGGCTGGCTCACCACCGAGCACTCGTGGCGGTGGGCGTTCGGCATCAACGTCCCGGTGGGCGCGGTCGTCATCGCCGCCACCCTCGTCCTGGTCGCCGAGTCGCGTGACGAGCGGACGGAGCGCGGCGTCGACTGGCTCGGCGCGCTGCTCTCGGTGCTCGGCCTGACGGGCGTGGTCTTCGCCCTGATCGAGGGGCGCACCTACGGCTGGTGGGAACGCGAGGAGCCGTTCCGCCTCCTCGGCGTCGACTGGACCGGTGGGATCTCCCCGGTGCCGGTCGCCGGCGGCCTGGGACTGCTCGCCCTCGCCGCCTTCGTCGGCCAGCAGCTCCGCCGCAACCGGATGGGGCGGGCGGGCCTGCTCGACCTGTCGCTGTTCGGCATCGGCTCGTTCCGCAACGGCGTCGTCGCCGTCGCGATCGTCAGCCTCGGCGAGTTCGGGCTGCTCTTCGCGCTGCCGCTGTGGTACCAGAACGTGCTCGGTTACAGCGCCTTCGGCACCGGTCTGGCCCTGCTCCCGCTCGCGCTGGGCAGCTTCCTGGCCAGCGGCGTGGGCGCGATGCTGACCCGGCGCCGGGGCGCTGTCCGGGTGGTGCAGCTCGGCGTCGCCGCCGAGCTGGTCGGCGTGGCCGGGCTCGGCGTCGTCGTGGCGCCCGACACGTCCTGGTGGGCGCCGCTCGGTTTCCTGTTCGTCTACGGGGTGGGCGTCGGCCTGGCCACCGCGCAGCTCACCGGCGTCTGCCTGCGCGAGGTGCCGGTGCGGCAGAGCGGGCAGGGCTCGGGGGTGCAGAGCACCGCGCGGCAGGTCGGCTCGGCGCTCGGCATCGCGGTGCTCGGCACGGTGCTCTTCGCCAGCCTGGGCGGCATCCTCGGCGACCGCCTCGCCGACCAGCCGGGACTCGACCCGGCCCAGCGTGACCAGGTGGTCACGGCGGTGCGGGAGAGCGCCGGCGCGGCCATCGGCGGCCTGGCCGGCGATCCGCGTACGGCGCCGGTCGCCGAGGAGGCCAAGATCGCCTTCTCCCAGGCCACCCGGTACGCGGCCTTCTCCGCCGCCGGCTTCCTGCTGATCGGCCTGATCGCCTGCGCCCGCCTGCCGAGGGACCGCCCCGGGACCTACGCCGCCCCGATCGGCCGGCCCGCACCCGCCCCCGCCGCCCCCCACTGACCCGAGGCCGGATGGAGCTCGACCGTCCCGGCTGCCTCGTCCGCTCTACTCCTCGTCGTCCGCTGGTGGGCGGGGGCGGCGGTGATCCCGGATGTACGCCTCGACCTCGGACCGTAGCCAGACCGAACCGGCTTGCAGGGTCTGGAATGGACGAGGGAAGTGCGGCTGCATGGCGATTTGGCGGAACCGCGACCGGCTCACCCCGAGCATGTCCATGATCTCCGCTGGCCCGACGAGTGGACCCGGCACCTCACCCATGCGCACGACGGTAGGCACAGGAAGACCTACCCATATTTGCGCGCCTTATCTGGCCTGCCCATATTGACGGGGGGGGTGGGGCGAGGTGTGAGGTGGATTGCGCGGTGCCCTCGGCCCGGTCGAGGCAGACCCTGGTGGATCGGGGTGCCGCAGAAACCGACCCCACCCGGGAGGCCGAAGTGCAGCGGCACGCACCCGTCAAACCGATCTGGATCTGCGCGGCCTGCGCTCATCCCTGGCCGTGCGGGAACGCCCGACTGAACCTGCTCGTGGAGTACCACGGGGACCGGAAGACCATGGCGCTCGACCTCGCCGGGCTGATGTCCGAGGCGAGCGAAGACCTCACCCGGATCTGCCCGAAGCCGCCCGACCCGATGGACCTGTATCCGCGATTCCTCGGGTGGGCCCGCCGGGGGGCACCGCCGAACGTGGGCTACTTCGACAGGTAGAGCTGTCGCCCCGAGCCGGTCCGCCAGCCGCCAACTTGTTCGTACCCGAGTTCAGAGACGCCCCCACGGTGACAACTTCGGCAGGAGGCACCGGGGCGGGCCTGTCACCAACTGGTGGGCAGGGGCATCCCCTCGGTGTAGCCGGCGGCGCTCTGCACGCCGACCAGGGCCCGCTCGTGGAACTCGTCCAGGTTGCGCGCGCCCGCGTAGGTGAAGGCGCTGCGCACCCCGGAGATGATCTCGTCGATCAGGTCCTCGACGCCGGGGCGGGTCGGGTCCAGGTACATCCGGGCCGAGGAGATGCCCTCCTCGAAGATCGCCTTCCGGGCCCGGTCGAACGCGCTGTCCTCGGCGGTACGCGCGCTGACCGCCCGCGCCGAGGCCATGCCGAAGCTCTCCTTGTAGCGCCGGCCGTCCGGCTCGGTGTAGAGGTCACCGGGGGACTCGTAGGTGCCGGCGAACCAGGAGCCGATCATCACGTTCGAGGCCCCGGCCGCCAGCGCCAGCGCCACGTCACGCGGGTGCCGTACGCCACCGTCGGCCCAGACGTGCCGCCCCAGCTCGCGGGCCGCGGCCGAGCAGTCCAGCACCGCGGAGAACTGCGGCCGGCCGACCCCGGTCATCATCCGCGTGGTGCACATCGCGCCCGGTCCGACCCCGACCTTGACGATGTCCGCGCCCGCCTCCACCAGGTCGCGTACCCCCTCGGCGGTGACCACGTTGCCGGCCGCCACCGGGACGCCCGGGTCGAGCTTGCGGACCGCCCGCAGCGCGGAGATCATCCGCTCCTGGTGGCCGTGCGCGGTGTCCACCACCAGGGTGTCCACCCCGGCGGCCAGCAGCGCCTCGGCCTTGCCGGTCACGTCGCCGTTGATGCCCACGGCGGCGGCGACCCGCAGGCGGCCCCGGTCGTCCAGGGCCGGCTTGTAGAGGGTGGCGCGCAGCGCGCCCTGCCGGGTCAGCACCCCGACCAGGCGGCCGTCCGCGTCCACCACCGGGGCCAGCCGGCGGCGGCCCGCGGAGAGCCGGTCGAAACCGGTACGCGGGTCCGCGTCCGCCGAAACGGTGTGCAGTTCGGTGGACATCACGTGCCGGAGCTGGGCGAACCGGTCCACCCCGACGGTGTCCGCCTCGGTGACCACCCCGACCGGGCGGCCCGCGTCGTCGACCACGATCACCGCGCCGTGCGACCGCTTCGGCAGCAGGTGGATCGCGTCGCCGACGGTGTCGGTCGGGCCGAGCGTGATCGGGGTGTCGTGCACCAGGTGCCGCTGCTTGACCCAGGTGACCACGTTGGCCACCACCTCGATCGGGATGTCCTGCGGGATGACCGCGATCGCACCGCGCCGGGCGACGGTCTCGGCCATCCGCCGGCCGGACACCGCCGTCATGTTGGAGACCACCAGCGGGATGGTGGTGCCCGTACCGTCGCTGGTGGCCAGGTCGACGTCGAGTCGCGAGCCCACCTCGGAGCGGGCCGGCGCCATGAAGACGTCGTTGTAGGTCAGGTCGTGCGCGGGGACCGCGCCATGAAGGAACCGCACCTGGCAATCATTCCTGCTCCCGGCCCACTCCGCCGTCGCTGGTGGCCCAAACCACCCCGCCCCGGCCCGCCGAGCCGTCGGCAGCGGGGTGGATGGGGGCGTTCGGTGGGCACCCGGCCTGAGTGGCGAAGGACGCGCCGGAGGGGCAGGAACGTGACTCGGAGGCAGGTCGCTCGTGCTGCCGCCGTCCTCCCCGGCGTGCCGGGGAGGACGGGGGACCGGGGTCAGGCGATGGTGCAGATCGCCGCGCCGGCGGTGATCACCGCGCCGACCTCGGCGGAGAGGCCGCTGACCGTGCCGGCCTTGTGGGCGTGCAGCGGCTGCTCCATCTTCATCGCCTCCAGCACCACCACCAGGTCGCCCTCGGCGACGGTGTCCCCGTCGGCGACCGCGATCTTCACGAGGGTGCCCTGCATGGGGGAGGTGAGCGTGTCACCGCTGACCGCCGCGCCGGCCTTGGCGCCGCCACCCCGGCGGCCCGGCTTCTTGGCGGCGGGCGCGGCGGTGGCCGTACCCGCGCCGAGGCCGGCGGGCAGGGTCACCTCCAGCCGCTTGCCACCCACCTCGACCACGACGGTCTCGCGCTCGGCCGGCGCCTCGGCGGCGCCGGCGGCGGCGGTGAACGGCGGCACGGTGTTGTCGAACTCGGTCTCGATCCACCGGGTGTGCACGGTGAACGGCTCGGCGGTGAACGCCTCGTCCCGCACCACGAGCCGGTGGAACGGCAGCGCCGTGGCCATGCCCTCGACGACCATCTCGTCGAGCGCGCGGCGGGCCCGCTCGATCGCCTCGGCCCGTGTCTCGCCGGTGATGATCACCTTGGCCAGCAACGAGTCGAAGTTGCCGCCGATCACGTCGCCGGCCGAGATGCCGGTGTCGACCCGGACGCCCGGACCGGTGGGCAGCCGCAGCGCGGTGACGGTGCCCGGGGCGGGCAGGAAGTTGCGCCCCGGGTCCTCGCCGTTGATCCGGAACTCGATGGAGTGCCCGCGCGGGGTGGGGTCCTCGGCCAGCCGCAGCTTCTCGCCGTCGGCGATCCGGAACTGCTCGCGGACCAGGTCGATGCCGGCGGTCTCCTCGGTGACCGGGTGCTCGACCTGGAGCCGGGTGTTGACCTCCAGGAAGGAGATGGTGCCGTCGACGCCGACCAGGTATTCGACGGTGCCGGCGCCGTGGTAGCCGGCCTCCCGGCAGATCGCCTTGGCGCTGTCGTGGATCTGGGCGCGCTGCGCCTCGGTGAGGAACGGCGCCGGGGCCTCCTCGACCAGCTTCTGGTGCCGGCGCTGGAGCGAGCAGTCCCGGGTGCCGACCACGACCACGTTGCCGTGCTGGTCGGCGAGGACCTGCGCCTCGACGTGGCGGGGCTTGTCCAGGTACCGCTCGACGAAGCACTCGCCCCGGCCGAACGCGGCGACCGCCTCGCGGGTGGCCGACTCGAACAGGTGCGGGATCTCCTCTATGGTGCGGGCCACCTTGAGCCCGCGCCCGCCGCCGCCGAAGGCGGCCTTGATGGCCACCGGCAGGCCGTGGTCGACCGCGAACGCGATCACCTCGTCGGGGCTGCCGACCGGGTCGGGGGTGCCGGGGACCAGGGGAGCGCCGGCGCGCTGGGCGATGTGCCGGGCGGTCACCTTGTCGCCCAGGTCGCGGATGGCCTGTGGGGTGGGGCCGATCCAGGTCAGCCCGGCGTCGATGACGGCCTGGGCGAAGTCGGCGTTCTCGGAGAGGAAGCCGTAGCCGGGGTGGACCGCGTCCGCGCCCGCCTTCGCGGCGATGTCGATGAGCTTGTCGATGCGCAGGTAGCTCTCCGCCGCCGTGTCGCCGCCGAGGGCGTACGCCTCGTCGGCGAGGGTGGCGTGCAGGGCGTCCCGGTCCGAGTCCGCGTAGACGGCGACGCTGCCCAGGCCGGCGTCGCGGCAGGCGCGGATGACGCGGACGGCGATCTCTCCGCGGTTGGCGATGAGTACCTTGCGCACCTTGTGGCTCCTCCCGGGGTCGTTGACCGGGAGTGTATCGGCCACTCTGATCGCCCTAACGATCGCTCAGTGTGGGATGTGGCACTGTCGCACCGGGCCCTAGTCAAGTTTGGTTATTACGCTTGCCCGGTGTCTGCGACTCGGATGATGATTCTCGGCCTGGTGCGCTGGATGCAGCCGGTGCACGGCTACGACGTGCGCCGCGAGCTGCTCAGTTGGAACGCCGACAAGTGGGCCAACGTGCAGCCCGGCTCGATCTACCACGGGTTGCGCAAGCTCGCCGACGAGGGGCTGCTGCGGGCGGTCGCCACCGAGCAGGTCGGCGCCCGGCCGGCGCGGACCAGTTACGAGGTCACACCGAAGGGCGAGGAGGAGTTCGAGACTCTGCTGCGGGGGCACTGGTGGCAGCTGCACGAGACGCCGGACCCCTTCGTGGCCGCCTTCTCCTTCCTGCCCGCGATGCCCCGCGAGGAGGCGGCGGCCGCCCTGCGCAACCGGGCCAACCTGCTGCGGGCCGGCGTCGAGTCGATGCGGGCCTCGGTGGACTCGGACTGGATGCGCGACACCAAGCCGGTGCACGTGGCCTGGATGTTCGAGCTCTGGGCGGCCCGCGCCGAGGCGGAGATCGGCTGGTGCGAGCGGATCGCTGAGCGAATCGAGTCCGGGGTGTCGTACCTGCCTGCTGGACTGGTCGGGGCGGAGGGTTGGTCGGGCTTTCCGGACGGTGAGCCGGCCAGCCGACCCGACGCGCAATAATCAACGTTGACCATAAAAGCTATATCGCGTTAGCCTGCTCGCGGCACAACGGGGGAGCACGCCGTCCGGCGTCGCCCCAGGGGGCAGACGGCCGGCGCGTCCGGCCCGGACGACCAGGAGCAGAAATGATCGAGACCAGAGGGCTGCGGAAGTCGTTCCGCTCCCGCCAGGGTCGGGAGACGAAGACGGTCGACGCCGTGCGCGGGGTCGACCTCGACGTCGCCGAGGGGGAGATCTTCGGTTTCCTCGGCCCCAACGGCGCCGGCAAGACCACCACCCTGCGGATGCTCGCCACACTGATCGAGCCGGACGGCGGCGAGGCCAGCATCGCCGGCGCCGACCTGCGCAAGGACCCGGCCGAGGTGCGCCGGCGGATCGGCTACGTACCCCAGGGCGGCAGCACCTGGGACGAGTCCACCGCCCGCGAGGAGCTGGTCCTGCACGCCCGGATGTACGGCATCGGCAAGGCCGACGCCCACCGCCGGGCCGCCCGCGCGCTGGACGCCTTCCAGCTCACCGAGTACGCCGACCGCAAGTGCAAGACGTACTCCGGCGGGCAGCGCAGGCGGGTGGAGATCGCCCTCGGCATCATCCACGAGCCGAAGGTCGTCTTCCTCGACGAGCCGACCACCGGCCTCGACCCGCAGAGCCGCGCGCACATGTGGGACGAGATCCGGCGGCTGCGCACCGAGGGGATGACCGTCTTCATCACCACGCACTACCTGGACGAGGCCGACGCGCTCTGCGACCGCATCGCGATCATGGACAACGGCGAGGTGGTCGCCGAGGGCACCCCGACCGCACTAAAGCGGGAGATCTCCGGCGACGTGGTGCTGGTCGGCCTGGACCTCGCCGCCACCCCGCAGGCCGCCAAGCTGCTCGACGGCGAGGAGTACGTCAACAAGCTGGAGACCGTCGACGAGGGCGGCCTGCGCCTCTACGTCGACGAGGGCGCCACCGTCATCCCGCAGCTCCTCCGCCGGCTCGACCAGGGCGGCATCGACCTGCGCTCGATCGAGCTGCACCGACCCAGCCTCGACGACGTCTTCCTCACCAAGACCGGCCGCTCGCTGCGCGAGTCCTGAGATTACGGAGAGAACCTCATGAAACTCGCCCGCGACACCTGGCTGATCTTCGAGCGCCAGCTCCAGCTGCTGCTGCGCAACCCGGTCTGGGTCTTCGTCGGTGTCTTCCAGCCGGTGATGTACCTGCTGCTCTTCGCCCCGCTGCTCAAGCCGGCCCTGAACGCGCCCACCCAGGCCGCCGCCTACAAGATCTTCGTACCGGGCCTGCTGGTGCTGCTGGCCATCTTCGGTGGGCTGTTCCAGGGCTTCGGCCTGATTGCCGAGCTGCGCGCCGGGGTGATCGAACGGTCCCGGGTCACCCCGGTCAGCCGGCTCGCCCTGCTGCTCGGCCGCTCCCTGCGGGACGTGGTCTCGCTGATCGCCCAGGCCGTCATCATCACGCTGCTGGCGCTCCTGTTCGACCTGCGCGTCTTCATCGGCGACCTGCTCCTGGCGTACCTGATGCTCGCCCTGATCGCGCTGATGACCTCGGCCGTCTCGTACGGCGTCGCGCTCAAGGTCAAGAGCGAGGACGCGCTCGCTCCGCTGATGAACACCGTCGCCCAGCCGGTGCTCCTGCTCTCCGGCATCCTGCTGCCGCTCACCTTCGCCCCGGGATGGTTGCAGGGCGTCGCGAACTGGAACCCGTTCTCCTGGGCGGTCGACGGCACCCGGGCCCTCTTCGCCGGTGACCTCGGCGACGACAAGGTCTGGCAGGGCCTCACCATCACCGCGGTGCTCGCCGCCGCCGGCGTGTTCTGGGCCGCCCGCCAGTTCGCCCGCAGCGTCCGGTGAGGAGCGGGGGCCCGGCCTGAGCCGGGCCCCCACTGACACCGCCCCGGCGAGAGTTGCCTCTCACAAAGGCGGGGCACCGGTCCGGCGCTTGTAGCGTGAGGCCGGTGCCCCGCCTCACCCATGACAGGATCACCTGGCTGACCTACGCCCAACTGGGGCTGTGGGGCTTCTTCCTCTACGGGTTCGGCCCGGTCGTACCGCTGCTCCGCGACGAGCAGGGCACCAGCGCCGCCGTCGCCGGCCTGCACAGCACCGCCATCGCCGTCGGCGCCATCCTCGGCGGAGCGCTCTTCGCGCCACTCGCCCGCCTCATCGGCCGCGGCCCGGCGATCTGGGCCGGCCTGGCCGGGGTCGCCGCCGGTGTCACGGCATTCGGCCTGCTCCGCCCCCTGCCGGCCACCCTCGCCACGGTCGCCGTCATCGCGACCGGCGGCATGATGGTGATCAGTGGCGTGGCCGTCGTCCTCACCGCCCGGCACGGCGCCGCCGCGCCGGCCGCCCTCACCGAGGCCAACGCCGTCGGTGCCGGCATGGGCATCCTCGCCCCGCTGGTGATCGGCGCCAGCGTCGACGCGGGCCTCGGCTGGCGACCGGTGATGGCCGTCGAGGTCGGGCTGATCGCGCTGGTCGCGCTCGCCGCCCGCGTCTTCCGCGTACGCCTGCCGGACGCCGCCGCCCCGGCCGCCGGCCGAATCGGGGTGCCCCTCGCGGCCTCGGCGGAGCGGGGGAGCGTCACCGGGCCGGCGGTCACCCCCGGCCGGGTCGGGCCGACCCCGTCGACCTCGGTCCAGCCCGGCGGCGTGGGCGGACCGGCCGCGGCGGGTCGGCTGCCGCGGGCGTACTGGATCGCCTGGCTGCTGATGGCGATGACCGGTTCGATCGAGGTCTGCCTGTCGCTGTGGACCGCCGACGTGCTGCGCTCGCACGCCGGGATGACCGCCGCCGCCGCGTCGGCCGCGGTCGCCGCCATCGTCTGCGGGATGTTCCTCGGCCGGCTGATCGGCGGCCGGATCGCCCTGCGCTGGCCGCCCGTGCCGCTGCTGCTCGGCGCGCTCGCCCTCTCCCTGGCCGGGTTCTCGATCTTCTGGCTGGCGTCGGTCGGCTGGCTCGCCGTCACCGGGCTGGTGGTGCTGGGACTGGGCAACGCGCTGCACTACCCCCTGGCGATCTCGATCGCGCTCAACGTCGCCGGAGCGGCCGCCGACAAGGCGGCCGGCTGGTCGTCGTACTCGATGGGGGTGGGTTTCGGGATCGCGCCGGTGGCGCTGGGCGCGGTGGCCGACGGGGTCGGACCCCACCTGGCCTTCCTGGCGCTGCCCGGCTTCATCGCGGCGGCCGTGCTGCTCACCGTGCGACTCGGCCGTGCGCTGCGGAACGCGGCCGCGCCGGACGACCGCCCGGTTCCCGTCGCCGTCTGACCGGCCCACTCGCCGCAGCCGCGGTGGCGCCGGGTCGGGGTGTTCCGCTCCGGCGCAGGCCATCGAAGGTGTGCTTGCGAGCCCGGCCGCAGGTTAATCTCGATCATGGATCATCTCGCGCAGCGAATCATCGCCGACCTTCGTCGGAACGGAGTTGCCCTCGACGAGGTCGGTGATGGTTGGTTCGCCGCGGATTCGCGCGCCGGTGTGCCCGAAGCGTTTCTCCATCTGGTGGACGACGACGTGGAGCGATACCTCCGCGGAATGAGCGCGGAGGACGTCGCCGGAGTCTTCGGGCCCGACGTGACACTGGCCGACGCGCGCTATCGCCTGGCTCTGATCCACCTGGAAGAGCACCTGCTCAGCCACCACGGTGGTATCCGCTATGTGATCGTCGACGGCGAGGAGATCCGCGCATTCGACACAGCTCCCCCGCCCAGCCTGCCGGCCGGTGACTACTACTGGACCGCCTGAACGCGACTCATCGCTGGTATCGGACGCCGCCGGCATCGGCGCCCTGGGTGGATCCGGCGGTCAGCGGACCCGGGCGAGGGTGACGCCGTCGGCGAGGGGAAGCATGACCGCGTCGACGCGGACGTCGGCCAGGACGTCGTCGTTGAACGCGGCGATCGCCCGGTCGTCGGCGTTCTGCGGGGCGATCACCCGACCACCACGGAGCGTGTTGTCCACCGCGATCACCGCCCCCGGGCGCATCCGCGGAACCAACTCGTCCCAGTAGATCGGATAGCCGGTCTTGTCGGCGTCGATGAACGCGAAGTCCAGGTAGCGCTCCTGGGGCAGCTCGCGCAGCCCGTCGGCGGCCGGCCCGATGCGCAGGTCGATCCGGTCGGCGACCCCCGCCCGCGCCCAGTACCGCCGGGCGATGCCGGTGTACTCCGCCGAGATGTCGAAGCAGGTCAGGCGGCCCTCGTCGGGCAGCCCACGGGCGATGGCCAGCGCGGAGAGCCCGGTGAAGGTGCCCACCTCCACCGCCTGCCGTACGCCCAGCAACCGGGTGAGGAAGGTCAGGAACGCGGCCTGTTCCGGCGCCACCTGCATCGTGGCCTCGTCGGGTAGGACCGCGATCGTCTCCTCGGCCAGATCACGCATGATCTCGTCCGGCGGTGATCCGTGCGCGACGAGATAGGCGTGCAGTTCCGGCGTCAGCGGCGGCGACTTCGAGGTCATCACCGGACGCTAACCGAGATGCTCGACTTCCTGGCCCCCCGGCGCGACCTTCGTCCACAGATCGGTGATGTTCAGCTCCAACTCGGCCAGCAGACGACGCAGCAGCGGCAGGCTCAACCCCACCACCGTCCCCGGATCACCCTCGATACCGGTGAGGAACGCGCCACCCAACCCGTCGATGGTGAACGCGCCCGCCACCGCCAGCGGCTCGCCCGTCGCCACGTAGGCGGCGATCTCCTCGTCACTGATGTCGGCGAAGTGCACGGTCGTCGAGGCCACCGCCTCCCCGCGGGCCTTGTGAACGACATCGACCAGGCAGTGGCCGGTGTGCAGCACCCCGCTGCGCCCCCGCATCCGCCGCCAGCGCTCCGTCGCATCAGCGGCATCCGCCGGCTTGCCCAGGATCTCGCCGTCGAAGGCGAGCACCGAGTCGCACCCGAGCACCAGAGTCCGCTCGTCCGGGGTGGCACGCAGCCGGTCGAGCACCGCCAACGCCTTCAACCTCGCCAACTCCAGGCAGAGATCCTCGGCCCGGTCGGCGGTCACCTGGGACTCGTCGACCCCGCTGACCAGCACGTCGGGTTCGATACCGGCGGCCTGGAGGAGCTTGCGACGGGCGGGGCTCTGACTGGCGAGGACGAGGCGCAAGGGCAGGGAGTTCGACACGCCTTCGACGTTACCGGCTGGCGTGCAGGCCGGGCGCACGACCAGCCGGGCAGGCCGGTCGGGATGCTGGCTCGGGGGCTTGCTAATGAGAAAGATCAGATCATGCGTCGGGAGTCGAGGGTGCCGTCCAGACGCGGCCGGGGGCGACCAGGGCGGCATCTTCCCTGGCGACGACCAGAAGTTGTTGGCCGGTTCGTCGAGTCCTCGGCGTGGGGAAGTCGACGCCGAGGACCCGGAGCCGTTCCCCGCTCAACTCGTCCACGAAGTCCGGCACCCCCTGCAACGAGCCGGCGAGCATCGTGCCGCAGACCACCAGGCCCTGTCGCGCCGGCAGGTCGAACACCTCATCGACCCGGAACATCAGTTGACTCATCTGCTTCCCCTGAACCGTTCCAACGCACCTGGTTCGACGGCGTACGCCTCGTCCTCAAGCTCTCTCCAGGTGCGGCGGAACTGATCGCCGTTCCTCAGCTGGACGACGTGGTGATACTCGTGAGCGATGGTAACGGCGAGGGTTTCCTCGTCAGCGAAACTGGCAGGCCCGAGGCGAATGGCTCTACCCGCCATCTCGGTCGGCGTGTAGGCGCACGCCTCCATCGAGTCCAGATACCGCACCTCGTCAGGCTCGTTCACGAGGTGCAGCTCGATACCTCGTAGGTCGATGCCCAGGCGTGCGGCAACAGCTTCGGCGTTCTCGACGGTCATCGGCGTACCCGATCCGTTGTCGAGCACGTCCCTGTTCGTCCGCGTGCCGCCCCGAGAGTGCAGATCGCCGCGGGGCACAGGGCTGGTCGGGTCGCGCCGAGCGAGACCCCGTAGCAGGTGATCGAGTTGAGTCAGGATGTCGTCAAGGCGACGAAGCGTCGGCGCCAGCCGCCGCAGGCTGTTGAGCAGGCCGGTGACCAGCCGGGCGATCTTCGCCGCCCACCGAGCCGCCAGCGTGGAGACCTGGGTGATGACCCAAGGCGTGGCCGCCCCCAGGGTGCCGCCCGCGAGGGCCAACCACTCCCACAGCCGCACCGCAAGTACGGAGACGAAATCGGCGATCAAGTCTCGGACCGTCTCCCGCACCAGGGCCACGACCAGCCCGGCGCCAGTGGTGATAGTCGCCATCGCCTCGGCGCCGGCACCCAACGTGCTCAGCGCTTCCTGCTCCTTCATGACGTGCGCCCGGTAGCCGGCAGCGGCGTCGCCGGTCCACCCGGTCAGATCGCCGACGACCGAGAGCCTGAGGTCCGCCGCCGAGGAACGCATTGCTGCCGCGACATTCGCCCAGGTGGCGGCGTAGGCGCTGATCTGATCGGGGTCGCCGGCAAGCCAATCCAGTGCGTCTGACAAGGGTTTGACATGTTCGATCAGCCAACCGACGCCCCACGAGACGAGCTGGCCGAGCGGATCCACGACGAGCGCGAGGGCGTCCATCCCGGCGGCGAAGCCACCAATCGAACCGTCGATCCACGAGCCGCTGCGGAACGAGGTAGCCAGCAGGTCGATGTCCTCTGCGAGGCCGATGCCCGACCATCCGGTAGTGCTGTCCGACCGTCCCACCATGAGCGGGTTCGGGCTGGTCACCGGGTTGACTCGAAGCGGTCGGCTGCCTGCTCATCGGCCTCCTGGTAACGCCGAGCGATCACCCGTAGCGCTGCCGTTGATTCTTCGATGGCACTTGCCGACTCTCGTAGCGCCCGCTCCGCAGCTTGTTGTAGTGGCGCGAGCATTGCCGGCAGTGCGGCGCACAGGTGGCCGTAGGCTTCGGCGCCGAGCCCCACCGACCGCGCCGCCGAGAGGCTCTGCTGCACGGTCTCAGCGACGCGGTCCACATTTTGCGCGTGACGGCACAGCGCTAGAGGATCAACGCCGAGATGGGCATCACCCTGCACGTCGGCCACCATCCGGGTCTGGCCCATCCGGCTCGACCCCGAAGCGCCCCGAGTACCCCTCCAGCACAGCCCGGCCTGTCTCGGTGTCCGCGCCGACCGTTTCTGCGACGGCGGCGGCCACCTCTGCGACAAGCTTTGCCTGGGCCTGACGCATGGTTCTTATGATCAGCGCTTCGACTCGGGAGGCCGGCCAACCAGTGATCCGGTTGTCCAGGTGAAGACCGGAAAGAGCGCCGCCGCTGTCCACTCTGACTTCGACCAGTCCGTCCGGGGAACTCGCCATGGCACTGGTTCCGGCGACTCGGCTAGCCAGACGCTGCGTCCGTTCAGCGCGCTCAGAAATCGAGGCGGACCACTCGGCCACCCACTGCTCGGCGTCGCCGAGATCTCGTCCGAACACCCGTCCGCCCTCCCCAGAGCCGACCGCTGATCACTGAGTAGGTCCCACCAGCAAGGCGTCCCCGCTCAACGGCTCATCCGTGGTGGTGGATCATCGGCCCGTCGGCGCCGCCTGACCAGTGCGTAAGCAGCGCCGCCAGCCGCCACGATCACGGCGAGCGTGACGAGACCACGTGTGGTCGCCCCATCCCCGCTGCCCCTGGAGGCCGCGACCGCTGTCGAGGTCATCCCACCGCCGGCGGGTGGGCTCGCCGACGGAGACTCAAAGCCGATTGGGGGTACGTCTGTAGTCAGGGCGGCTACCAGGTCGATGACGCCATAGCCATACTCGTCATCTCGGCCAGGAGGACCCTTGTCGATCGCAGTCGCCGTGAGGCGATGCACGATTTCTTCCGCCGGGAGGTAGGGGTATTTAGAGCGGAGGAGTGCAACGGCTCCGGCGACGATCGCTGTGGAATCGGAGGTTCCGGTCCCTTGTCGATACTTTCCATCGATGCTCGTGCTGTAGATCTCTACGGCCGGTGCGACGACATCAATCTCGGGGCCTGTGACGGCGACGCTGGCGCGTTCCCCGGCCCGGTCCACGCCTCCCACGGCGATTACGGCGGGATAGGCTGCAGGAAAGCCGACGTGGCGTTGCCGTGGTTGGTTGCCCGCCCCGGCGACGATTACGGTGTTGGCGTGCACGGCAGATGCTATAGCTTGCTGCAACTCAGCACTTGCGTCAGTCGTTGCGGAGATGCTAATTACATCTGCCCCTTGACTTACTGCATACTTGATGCCAGAGATCAAGTCGTCTTGGTTGCCTTGCTCGTTGCTCTGTTTGATGCGAATTGGCAATATCTTCGCCTCAGGTGCGATGCCCAGCGCGCCAGTATTCCCTCGACCATGAGCGGCGATTAGCCCTGCCATGCCGGTGCCATGACTATCTTGGTCTTGGCGTCCGTCGCCGCCTCCATTCCGAATCATGTCGGTTCCTGCAAGCAAATTTCTTCGCAAATCGGGGTGCGGGGCAACGCCCGTGTCTGGCACCGCGACTACTGCTCCCGCCCCTCGGCTAATCAGGTGGGCCTTCTGGACTTGCAGATACCGCAGATGCCATTGGTCATCGCGCACCCGGCCGTCTCCATTTGGGACTTCCTGGGCTACAGCTGGTTGGCTCAGTGCGATAGTGGCTGGGAGAACAAGTGCCCCTAGTAGGAACCGCCCGATGTGCCTCATCACCGACCAAAGCCAATAGCTGGTCCTGGGTCAATGGGCCCCTCGTCATCGGGTGGGCGAACGACCGGGTTTACTCCCTCGTCGGTCTGCCACGGATGATCGGGATCCCAACGACGCGATTCGTCCCCCGAGCCCTCCCGGCGCCCTGGCCGCGCTGGCGTACCGCCGATGCCTGAGCTGGTTGATTGCCCGGGTGCCCCACCGATCGGCGACATGCCGTGCATGCTTCCGAATTGGCTGGTCTTTCCGCCGCCTGGGCGCGAACCTGCGGAACCCGTTGGTGCCGTTCCTGCTCCGCCGCCTCCGATTACGCCGCCAATGGGGTTGACACGCCGCGGAGGATTGGTGCCGCCTGTTTGCCCGAGACCCGTCCCCGGGAGCCCTCCGATTAGACCGCTGGGTGGCACTGGGCGTGGAGACGTGCCGTGCGGGAGACCGTCGGCGTTGATAAAGCCTGACCGAGTCGTGGGGCCGGGACGTCCACTTGGAGGTGAAGCCGAGCCAGTGCGACCGACTGAGCCCGACAGGGGTGGAAACGAGGGCGGGGCGCCCGGATTGGGAGACAACCCAGATGATGCTGAGGGCGTGATACCTGGTGTTCCCGGGTTGGCGGGATGTGGCGCAAGGCCAGGTCCAACCCCGCCAAGTACCGGCCCTGCGCTCGGGGCAGTCGGCAAAGGAACTGCTCGAGCTGACTCTTTTGCCCGCTTAACTGGAGATGAGGTGCTGGATGAAGCTATTGGCACCGGCACTATCGGCGGAATATTTGGCGCAGGCGAAGGTGAGCCGTATACGTCAGGGTTGTCATGGTCTATTCCCGGCAGCCGCTTCGGCGTCGGCGGTGGTTTTTGGAGCATCACCTGTGCCTGCTGTAGCTCTCCGCTGAGCCCGAACATGATCCCCCGGGCCCGTACGTTCAACTGCTCCAGCTCCGCCTCGGTCACCGGCGGTTTCACGACCCGGTTGCCCGTCACCGCCTTGGGGTCGGCGGCCGTCGCCTCGTACCCCTGCTTCTGCTGGAGCTTGGTGGCGTACTCCTCGTACACCCGCTTCAGCTCGGGCCGGGCGCTGTCGATGGCGCGGGTGGCCGCGGAGAGCGCGTCGTAGTTGGCGGCGGCGGCGTCGTGAGTGCGCTGCACCCGGTCGATCAGCTCGTCCAGTTCGCCGACGTATGCCTGCGCGGCGGTGTTGGTCTCCGGCGGCCAGGCTTCGGCCAGGCCGCGTCGGTACTGCCGGAGCCGGTCCAGGTGGGTCTGGGCGAGGTCGCAGACCTTCCGCCAGCCCTGGACCTGCTTCCAGTGCCCCCTGGTGTCGTGGTCCTGGAGACACGCCCACATGCTGAGCACGTCCATCAGCTGCCAGTCGGTGAGGCCGGACGTGCGGCCGCTGCCCCTCTCGATCACGGCAGCACCACCGGCCCGCCGTCCGGGCCGGTCGGGTCACGGAACACGGGTTGCCGGCCGGGCAGGGCCGCGTACGGGTCGGCGAGCGCCTGGCGTACGTCGGCCACGCGGGCGGAAGAGAAGGCGTCGGCGCCCTCGTACCGTTGGGCGATGGTGCCGGCGGCGCTGGCGAGTCGGCCGGTCGCCTGACCCAGCGCGTGGACCATGTCGCTGGTGGCCTGCTGGTTCTCCCAGTGCGCGTGGAGGAACTGCACCAGCTCGATGAAGGCGTCACACGGGTTCGGGATGGCCGCCGTCATGTCGTCGACGATGTAGCGCAGGTGGGGTGCGTAGTTCCGTTCGACCTCGGCCTGGAGCCGGTCGGCGAACTCCCGCATCTGGCGGATGTCGGCCTCGATGCCGCCGTAGTCGCCCAGCCAGGAAACTGGGCGGTCCTCCTCGGGGATCATCGACCCTCCCTACCGTCACGGCGCCGTTTCCCTGAGTGAGGTTAATGGCTGCGACGCGATCTCGGCAGCCCCGACGATTTATCCCCAGCTCAACCGGTCCGTACCCCGGGAAGGGTCAGCGGGGGAGGCCAGAGGCGCGCCACGCGCCGGGGCCGGCGGCGGGCGTCGCGGCGGCCGGTCGGGCGCTGCGGGCCCAGGCGGAGGTCCGCACCGGCGCGGGCGCGGCGACCGGACGGGACCGGGCGACGATCGCGCCCACCAGCGCGGCCAGTTCATCGGCGGTGGGGACACCTCGGACGACCCGGAACAGCGGCTCTTCGGCAGACATGGCGTCAGAGTACGCGTCGGGAGCTTGACCTTTCCCGCACAGTGGCGTGCCGGCGGTGTGACCATTGTCGGCGCCGGGTACCGTCTCACCGATGTCCAACCCGCTTCCCCAACTCGTCGCCGACCGGTACCGGCTCATTTCGCCGCTCGGTCAGGGCGGCATGGGCCGCGTCTGGAAGGCGCGCGACGAGGTGCTGCACCGGGACGTGGCGATCAAGGAGCTGGTCCCGCCGCCCAGTCTCACCGACGACGAGCGTCGGGAGATGCGGGAGCGTTCGTTGCGCGAGGCCCGGGCCATCGCCCGGCTCAACCACGTCAACGTCGTCCGCATCTTCGACGTGCTGCGCACCGACGGCGACCCGTGGATCGTCATGGAGTACGTCGCGTCGAAGTCCTTGCAGGACACCCTCGCCGAGGACGGTCCGGTGTCGCCGGCCAAGGCGGTGGAGATCGGGCTGGGTGTGCTCGGCGCGTTGAAGGCGGCGCACAAGGCCGGCGTGATGCACCGCGACATCAAGCCGGGCAACGTGCTGCTCGGCACCGACGGCCGGGTGGTGTTGACCGATTTCGGTCTGGCGACCATCCCCGGCGACCCGAACGTGACCCGCACCGGCATGGTGCTCGGTTCCCCCGCGTACATCGCGCCGGAGCGGGCGAAGGACGGCACCGCCGGCCCGGAGGCCGACCTCTGGTCGCTGGGCGCGACGCTCTACGCGGCCGTGGAGGGCAAGTCCCCGTACGCCCGGCCGTCGGCGATCGCCACGCTGGCGGCGTTGGCCACCGAACCGTTGCCGCCGCCGAAGAACGCCGGGCCGCTTAAGCCGGTCCTGAACGGCCTGCTCCGCAAGGATCCGAAGGACCGGATCACCGCCGAGGTGGCCGAGCGCCTGCTGCGCCGGGCCGGCGGCAAGCGCGCGAAGGGCATCTCGCTGCTCGATGGCGTACGCCGGCCGGGGCCGAACGGTCCGCGCGAACCGCGACCGCCGGTGGTGCCGGCGCCGCGACCAGCCGAGGAGATCGCCGAGCCGAAGGTGCCGGCGCCGCGCGCCGAGCAGGCCGCGGCGGGGGCGGCCGCCGCTGCGGCCACCGCCACCGACGACGCGACCGCGAAGGTGCCGGCGAGCGCTGACAGCGCACCCCCCGCGGAGGTCGACCCGCCGTCGGCGGACGCCGAGCCGACCAGCAAGGTCGAGCCGCCGAAGCCGAGCAACCCCACCTCCGTCATGCCGGCCCCGGTGAGCCCGCCGGCCGCGCCGGCCGAGCCCGTCACCGGTTCGGTGTACGACGGGACGAAGCGTGACCACAAGCGGCGCAACCTGCTGATCGGCGCCCTGGTGGCGGTGCTGCTGGTCGGCCTCGCGGTGCTCGTGCCGCTGCTCACCAGCGGCGACGACCCGAAGGACGACACCCCGCGGGCCGGCTCGGGCAGCTCGGCGGCGCCCTCGACGGCCGCCCCCACCACGGCGCCGGCCGCGCCGGCACCCGCGACGAGCAGCGCCGCGCCGCCCAGCCCGACGCCCTCGGCGAGCCCGTCCGCCGACCCGAACGCCCTGCCGGCCGGCTGGACCCTGCACGAGGGGCCGACCTTCTTCGTGCCGCTGCCACCGGGCTGGCGCGGTGGGCAGATCAACTCCAACACGGCGGTCTTCCGGCAGAGCAACGGGGTCGGCGAGATGCTGATCCAGTGGGGCTCCTCGCCGAAGAAGGACGCAGTCGCCGACTGGAAGCAGCAGGAACCGGCCCGCAAGAGCCGGGTCAGCAACTACCAGTACCTCAGCATCGAGCGCTGCGACTGGTACCGGACCTGCGCCGACTGGGAGTGGCTGGAGACCCGGGACAACACCCGGATCCACGTACGCAACCGGGGCTTCGCGACCGCCACCAACCGGGGTTACGCGATCCGGTGGGAGGTGGCGGCGAAGGACTGGCAGGCCAACCTCGCCAACTTCGACCAGGTCGTCAAGGGCTTCAAGCCCGACCGGGTGAACTGATCCACGGGATTCGCACCGGTGCGAAGTTGATTCGCATGACCTTCCGTCGTAGGGGGTAACTGTCCTTCGACGACGGAAGGAGGCACGACATGGGTTACCGACGCAAGGACGCTCGTCCCCGGCTCGCGCTGTGGATGCTGGTCGCGCTCGGCGACGTCGCTCTGCTGCTGGTCAGTGCCGGGATGCCGGTGCTGGTCGCGCTGCTCACCGTCGTGACGGTCACCGCCGCCGGAGTCGCCGCCTGGCGCCTCGCCCGGCGGGGCGAGCTGGCCGGCGAGGACGCCGTGCCGGTGCCCGTGACCGCGCGACGCAGGGCCTGATCCGACGGAGGACGACGGCGGCAGCCGGACCGGTCATCGACCTACGCTGACCGATCCCGCTGCCGCCGACCTGTGTCCGTCTCCGGTCAGGTGTTGTTGGCCAGCGCGATCAGTCGGGTCCGGTCGCCGTTCCAGTAGTTGCGGTCGACGCCGCCGCTGATCCCCGGGACGCTGCCGCTGTCGGTGTACTGCCAGAAGCTCCAGAACGGGGCGCCGGCGGGCAGGGTGCCGGGGCTGCTCGACCAGCGGGCGATCCAGAGCGGGTGGTTGGCCCACGGGCCGGTCCAGCTGCCGGTGCACTGGTTCCAGAAGCTGGTGGTGGTGTAGATGACCGCGTACCGGCCGGTGCGGGACCGGTAGGTGTTCAGGAAGTCCTGCACCCAGTTACGCATGCCGGTCGTGCTCAACCCGTAGCAGTAGCCGCCGCTGTACGGGTTCGCTTCCAGGTCCAGCGCCGCGGGGAGGGTACGGCTGTCCGCCGACCACGCGCCGCCGTTCGAGGCCAGGTAGTTGGCCTGGGTGGCGCCGGAGGAGATGTTCGGCCGAGCGAAGTGGTACGCCCCCCGGATCACCCCGGCGTTGTAGGAGTTGACGTAGTTGGCGTTGAAGTTCGGGTCCTTGTAGCTCGTACCCTCGGTCGCCTTGATGAAGGCGAACTGGATGCCGGCGTTGCGGACGCTGGTCCAGTTGATGGTGCCCTGGTAGCGCGACACGTCGATGCCGGGGACGGTGGCCGCGGCCGCCGGTCCGGCGGTGGCGACGAGGGCCGCCGCCGCGGTGGCGACGACGGTGAGGCCGGCGGCGAGCAGCCGGCGCAGCGAGAACCTGGTACGGGTCATGGATGCCTCCACAGGACGCCGATCGATTGACGACAATCTTTGGAGGTAACTGCCTCCACGCGCAAGAGTCATAGAGAAAATTTTCATCAGCGGCGATCGATGGCGGTCTGGTTGGCGATACCCGTCAGCGCAGCGAGGCCGGGTCGAGCTGCCAGCGGAACGGCTCGGTGATGGTCAGCGTCTCGCCGGCCTTCGCCACCTGGTCCTGGACATAGTGCGCACCGTCGAGCCGGTACAGCCGCAGCGAATGCGCTTCACCGTCCTGCTCCACCAGCAGATAGAAGGGGATCCGAGCAATCGCGTAGAGCTGCATCTTGACCAGGCGGTCGGCGGCGGCGTTGCCCGGCGAGACGATCTCGCAGACGAGCCCTACCTCGCGCGCCTCCACGAAGTTGCCCTCGTCGTCCGTGTCCGCTACGACCACGTCCGGAATGACAATCCGGTCCACCCCGAGTCGGACGTTCACCGCCTCGAAGACCAGAAGGGCCTCGGGTCGCGCGGCGGGGCGCAGGCTGTCGACGAGATTCCACGACACCAACTGGTGACGCTTGCTGGGAGCAGGGCTCACGATCAGGCTGCCGTCGAGCAACTCGATCCGGTTCGGGGTCTCGCCCATGGCGAGGTAGTCGGCCTCAGTCCAGAGGCCGACGTGAGGCTCCAGGGGTGCCGCGCTCACCGGCGTTCACCTCCCGATCCGATCGCCACCCGGTCAGTCTCACCCGATACGAGATCACGACCGTCGAACGACACGACCGAGGCAGGTAGGCTCCCCGCCCATGGTGTCGATCGACGGCCTCGGTGACCTCTGGGACAAGCTCCTCAGCGCGCAGCCGGACCCACCGCCCCTGCTCGTCCTGCTCACCGCCGTCGTCGCGCTGGCGGTGGTCGCCACCCGACTGCCCTGGCGGGTCGCCCGCAACGCGGTGACCATCGCCCACGAGGGCGGGCACGCCCTGCTGGCGCTGCTCACCGGGCGCCGGCTGCACGGCATCCGGCTGCACTCGGACACCTCCGGCCTGACCCTCTCCGCCGGCCGCCCCAGCGGCCCGGGGATGATCCTCACGCTGCTGGCCGGCTACGTCGCGCCCTCGCTGGTCGGCCTCGCCGGGGCATGGCTGCTCGGCGGCAACCGGATCACCCTGCTGCTCTGGGTCGCGGTGGCGCTGCTGCTGGCCATGCTGGTGCTGGTCCGCAACGTCTTCGGCGTGCTGTCCCTGCTGGTCACCGGCGGGGTGGTGCTCGCCGTCTCCTGGTACGCCTCGCCGCAGGTGCAGGCCGCGTTCGCCTGGACCGGCGTGTGGTTCCTGCTCCTCGGTGGCGTACGCCCGGTCTTCGAGTTGCAGCGGCTGCGCAGCCGGGGCCGGATGCCGGAGTCCGACGCCGACCAGCTCGCCCACCTGACACCCTTCCCGGCGTTCTTCTGGGTGACCGTCTTCGGCCTGGTCAACCTGGCCGCCCTCGTCGTCGGCGCCGCCCTGCTCGCCGGTCCGATCCTCACCGACGCCGGCCTCACCCGCTGACCGCCGAGCACCCCGCTGAGCGAGCAGCTCGCTGACCGGCGCCGGCCTCACCGCGCTGCCCCGCCGGCCGGGCACCGCCGGCTCGTCCACCTCGCGGTGTCGGAGTGCACCGGCAGAATGAGCGGGTGCACTACGTGATCATCGGGGCGGGCGCGGTCGGCGGCACCATCGGCGTACGGCTGAGCGAGGCGGGCCACGACGTGACGCTGGTGGCCCGCGGCGCGCACCTGGACGCGATCCGGCGGGACGGGTTGACCCTGCGTACCCCGGACGGCCCGGTGGCCTGGCGCGGCCCGGCCGTCGACGGGCCGGGGGAGCGGCCGTTGCCGGCCGACACGGTGCTGGTCCTCACCGTCAAGTCCCAGGACACCCCGGCCGCGCTGGCCGTCTGGGCGGACGCCCCGGTGGACGGTGGCGGGACGGCCGCCGAACGGCTGCCGCTGTTCACCGCGCAGAACGGGGTGGCCAACGAGCCCGCGGCGCTGCGGCTCTTCGACCGGGTGCACCCGGTCTGCGTCTGGTTGCCCGCCACCCACCTGGAGCCGGGCGTGGTCGTCGCCAACGGACACCCGCATCCGGGGATGCTGCACCTGGGTCGGTACCCGTCCGGATCGGACGACGTGGATCGCGCGGTGGCCGCCGACCTCACCGGCGCCGGCTTCGTCGCCCCGGTCCGGCACGACGTCATGCGGTGGAAGTACGGCAAGCTCCTGGCCAACCTCGGCAACGGCCTCCAGGCCCTGCTCGGCGCGCACGTCCCCGACGAGCTGGCGAGGCGGGTCCGGGCTGAGGGTGAGCACGCGCTCGCCACCGCCGGGATCGCGCACACCACCCGGGAGGAGGAGGCGACCGAGCGGGGCGACCGGGTGGGCAGCCGCCCCGTCGACGGTCAGCCGCGCAGCGGCAGCTCCACCTGGCAGAGCCTGGCCCGGGGCGCCGGCTCCACCGAGGCCGACCACCTCAACGGCGAGATCGCCCTGCTCGGCCGGCGTCACGGCGTGCCGACCCCGGTCAACTCCGCCGTGCAGCGGGCCGTCCGGCGGGCGGTGCGGGAACGGATCCCGGCCGGCGCGTTCCCGGCGGACGAGTTGACGAAAATGGTCGGCTGAGCCGGCAACCGGGCGTCCCGTGGCGCGCGTGTCACCTGCGACCACCACGGGGGAGGTAGCGGGTGCCGGACGTCGACGGGTTCGACGATTTCTACCGGAGCAGCCGACAACGGCTGCTCGGCTTCGTCTACGTGCTGACCGGTGACCTCGCCGAGGCGCAGGACGCCGTGCAGGAGGCGTACATTCGGGCCTGGCAGCGCTGGTCGACCGTCGGCGGGTACGACGACCCGGAGGCGTGGGTCCGGGTGGTGGCCGGCCGGATCGCGGTCAGCCGCTGGCGCAGCCTGCGCAGCCGGGCGAAGGCGTACCTGCGGCACGGGGCGGAATCGAGCGTGCCCGGTCCCGGCACCGACACCGTCGAGGTGGTCGCCGCACTGCGCCGGCTGCCCGAGGAGCAGCGCGTCGCGCTCGCCCTGTACTACCTGCTCGGCATGCCGGTGGCGGAGGTGGCCCGGGAGACCGAGGCGCCTGTCGGCACGGTCAAGGCCCGACTCTCCCGGGGGCGCACCGCGCTCGCCGGGCTGCTCGCCGTCTCTGATCTGGAGGAGGCCTGATGTCCGACCACCTGAGCTTCGACCAGCTGCACCGGGAGCTGAGCGGGGTCCGCTGGGCCGAACCGGCCGAGCTGCGCGCCCGGGCCCGCCGGCGCAGTCGGCGTACGGCGGCGCTGGCGGCGGCGGTCGTGCTGGTCGTGGTCTCGGGCTCCACCGCCGTGGCGGCCGGCCGGACCGGAAAGCCGGTGGCGCCGGTGGCCGCCGGCGCGCGGCCGGCGGCCAGCCCGAGCCGGGTGGAGATACCGCTGGAGGCCCTGGTGTCCGTGGCCGACCTGCCCGAGCGGGCCGACCCGCCGCTCACCCAGTCGGGGATCGGTGAACCGGTCCGCGTCGACGACATGCTGATGGTGTGCCTGAAGGAGAAGGGGATCGCCGCCGAGTGGGCGACCTCCCGGTACTCCCGCTCACAGACGGTGCCGCGCAGCCGGCAGGTGGGCGACCCGACGGGGGAGCCGCTGCTGCGTCAGGAGCTCTACCGCGTCCGGCCGGAGGCGGCCGGTGAGGTCTTCGACGAGCTCGACCGGCTCGTGGCCCGCTGCGGGCAGTGGCAGAGCACCGGGCTGGCGAAGTGGGGTGGGCGGGACGCGCTGCACACGTCGACCCACCGTTGGACGGTGGTGGCGCGGGACTTCGCCGGCGACCAGGCGGTGCTGCTGCGGCACACCGTGACGCCGCCCCGGGAGGTGAAGACCTCGGCGGTGCCGGAGGAGAAGGTGACGAAGCCGGTCAACCGGGCCGTCGTCCGCTCCGGCGACCTGGTCACGGTCCTCACGCCCGCCCGTGGTGGCACCGATGCCGAGCTTCGCGACCTCGCCGAGACCGCCGCGCGCCGCATGTGCGCCGCCGCCAACCCGTCCTGCTGACGGCTGCCCCGTCGGCTCGTCGGCTCCGCTACGGCGGAGGAGGCGTCGGCGAGGAGCCCCCGGTCAGGGCCGGGGGCTCCCTGCCGGGCCGCTACAGCGGGATGTTGCCGTGCTTCTTCGGCGGCAGGGTCTCCCGCTTCGTACGCAGCACCCGCAGCGCCCGGACGATCTGGGCCCGGGTCTCGTGCGGCGGGATCACCGAGTCGACGTAGCCCCGCTCGGCGGCGATGTACGGGTTGGCCAGGGTGTCCTCGTACTCGGCGATCTTCTCGGCCCGGACGGCGGCCGGGTCCTCGGCGTTGGCCAGGTCGGAGCGGTAGAGGATGTTCACCGCGCCCTGGGCGCCCATCACCGCGATCTGCGCGGTCGGCCAGGCGAAGTTGAGGTCCGCGCCGAGGTGCTTGGAGCCCATCACGTCGTACGCGCCGCCGTAGGCCTTGCGGGTGATGACGGTGACCTTCGGGACGGTCGCCTCCGCGTACGCGTAGATCAGCTTCGCGCCGCGGCGGATGATGCCGTCCCACTCCTGCCCGGTGCCGGGGAGGAAGCCGGGAACGTCCACGAAGGTCAGCACCGGGATGTTGAACGCGTCGCAGGTCCGCACGAAGCGGGCCGCCTTCTCGCTGGCGGCGATGTCCAGGGTGCCGGCGAAGTGCATCGGCTGGTTGGCGACCACACCCACCGGCCGGCCCTCGACCCGGCCGTAGCCGATCAGCAGGTTCTGCGCGTAGAGCGGCTGCACCTCGAGGAACTCGCCGTCGTCGAGGACGTGCTCGATCACCCGGTGCATGTCGTACGGCTGGTTGGCCGAGTCGGGGATCAGCGTGTCCAGCTCCCGGTCGGACTCGGAGATGTCGAGGTCGGCCGGGGCCTCGTACACGACCGGCTCGTCGAGGTTGTTCGACGGCAGGTACGACAGCAGCGCCTTGACGTACTCGATCGCGTCCTCCTCGTCCGTGGCGAGGTAGTGCGCGTTGCCGCTGCGCGAGTTGTGGGTGCGGGCGCCGCCCAGCTCCTCCATCGCCACGTCCTCGCCGGTGACCGTCTTGATGACGTCCGGGCCGGTGATGAACATGTGCGAGGTCTGGTCGACCATGACGGTGAAGTCGGTGACCGCCGGGGAGTAGACCGCGCCGCCCGCGCACGGGCCCATGATCAGCGAGATCTGCGGGATGACCCCGCTGGCCCGGACGTTGCGGAAGAAGATCTCGCCGTAGAGGCCGAGCGAGGCGACGCCCTCCTGGATCCGGGCGCCGCCGGAGTCGTTGATGCCGATCACCGGGCAGCCGATCTTCATGGCCAGGTCCATCACCTTGACGATCTTCTCGCCGAAGACCTCGCCGAGGGAGCCGCCGAAGACGGTGAAGTCCTGCGCGAAGACGCACACCTGCCGGCCGTCCACGGTGCCGTAGCCGGTCACCACACCGTCGCCGTACGGGCGGTTCTTCTCCAGCCCGAAGGCCGTCGACCGGTGCCGGGCCAGCTCGTCGAGTTCGACGAAGGAGCCCTCGTCGAGCAGCAGCTCGATCCGCTCCCGGGCGGTCTTCTTGCCCCGCGCGTGCTGCTTCTCCACCGCGCGCGCCGACCCGGCGTGCACGGCCTCGTCGACCCGTCGCTCCAGGTCCGCCAGCTTGCCCGCGGTGCTGTGGATGTTGATCCCGGTCTCGGTAGTCACCCAGGGAATATAACGATGGTTCAGGACGACGCCGCTGTGCAGTACGCCTCAGTACCCTCCGTCGCCGCCCGTAGGCTGGCGGGATGCCGGGCTCGCCGTACACCGATCTGGACCGACCGCCGCTGTCGGCGGCGCGGCTGTCCCGCGCGCTGACCGGGCCGGACGGGCCGTGGCGGCGGCTGGACCTGCGGGTCGAGACCGGCTCGACAAACGCCGACGCCGCCGCCGCGGCCCGCGCCGGTGAGCCGGAGGGCCTGGTGGTGGTCGCCGAGCGGCAGACCGCCGGGCGCGGCCGGCGCGGCCGGGTCTGGCAGTCGCCAGCCCGCGCGGGCATCGCGACCAGCGTCCTGCTGCGGCCCGGCGAGGCGGTCGCCGAGCGCCGCTGGCAGCCGGCCCCACCGACCGGGTACGGCTGGCTGCCGCTGCTCGCCGGGGTCGCGCTGGTCGAGGCGGTGACCCGGCTGGCCGAGCTGGACGCCGGGCTGAAGTGGCCCAACGATCTGCTGGTCGGCGACGCCAAGTGCGCCGGCATCCTGGCCGAGGCGGTGCCCGGCGCGTCCCCGGCGCAGCCGCCCGCGATCGTCCTCGGCGTCGGCCTCAACGTCACCCTCCGCGCCCACGAACTGCCGGAGAACCCGACCGGCCTGCCCGCCACCAGCCTGCAACTGGCCGGGGCCGCGGCCACCGACCGGGATCCGCTGCTGCGCGCCCTGCTCCGTTCCCTCGCCGACTGGTACGACCGCTGGCGCACCGCCGGCGGTGACGCGGTCGCCAGCGGCCTGCGCGACGCCTACCTGGCCGGCTGCGTCACCGTGGGCCGGCAGGTGCGGGTGCTGCTCCCCGACGGCGGCGAGCTGACCGGCCTCGCCACCGGCGTGGACCCCGACGGCCGCCTGCTGGTCGACACTCCCACCGGCGAGCGCCCCGTCGCCGCCGGCGACATCCTCCACCTCCGCTGACCGGCCCCGGCCGAACCGGGGGAAGGTGCGGTCACTCGATCTCCGAGAGCGACACCAACCCCTGGATCGACGGGGGGTGGGTGATCGCCCCGTGCGGCTGATCCGTCCGGGCGTGACGACCGGTTACGGTCTGCGCGTCCGATTGAGGCGATGGAGGTTCCTGTGGCGTTTCCCGAAGACGTGCTCACCGAGGACGAGCACGTCGTCCTGCACCTGCACCCGCACTGGAAGGCGCTGCTGCGGCCGCTCCTGGTCCTGGCCCTCGGCGTCGCCGCGCTGGTGGTGGGTTGGATGCTGCTGCCCGACGGTGACGGCGGCACCATCGCGCTCTACGTGATCGCCGCGCTGGTCCTGGTCCTGGTGCTCTGGCTGGCGCTCTGGCCGTTCCTGGTCTGGCGCACCACCCACTACCTGTTCACCAACGAGCGGGTGCTGCTCCAGCAGGGTGTGCTCTCCCGGGACCGGCGGGACATCCCGCTGACCCGGATCAACGACCACGCGATGAACCAGCGCTTCATCGAACGGCTGCTCGGCTGCGGCACGCTGACCATCGAGTCGGCCGGTGAGCGCGGCCAGTCCGTGCTGCGGGACGTGCCCGGCGTCGCCACCGTCCAGACCAAGCTGTACGAGCTGGTCGAGGCCCACCATGACAAGCACTCGCTCGGTGACGGGGAGATGCGGGAGATCCTCGCCGACATGCGGGACGGCAAGCCGCTGCGGGATCCGGGCGTCTGAAGCCGGGGTGCGCGCGGGGTCGCCTCCGGCCCCGCGCCCGCCGGTCAGGGGCGGGGCGAGCGCCGGCTGGCGGCGTGGAGTTCGGCGGCCAGTTCCGCGTCGAGTTCGGCGTCGAGGTCGTCGCCGACCGACCGGCCCAGGGCCGCGTCCAGCGGGGCGGGGCGGGACGAGGCCTGCTTGAAGATCGTCTCACCGGCGCCTCGGCGCTGCTCGGCCCGCTCCTGCGCCTCCTCCAGCTCGCTGACCGACTCGGCCAGCTCGGCCACCGGGTCCAGCTCGGCCATGGTGTCCCACTCGTCCCGCTCGATGGTGTGCCAGGTCTCCTCGGCGTGCTTGGGGACCGGCTGGAAGACGAACGTCCGGTAGGACCAGAAGCGGAAGAGGGTGGCCAGCAGGACACCGCCGGTCTTGGCGACGTTGAGCGCGATCAGGCTGTTCACCCCGAGGCCGTACTTGGCCGCGGCGAGCACGCCCAGCTCGATGAGCAGGCCGGCCCCGTTGAACAGGAAGAACAGGGTGTATTCGCGCCGCAACGCTGATTTCGGGCGATCCCGGTACGTCCAGTGCCGATTCATCAGATACGACGTGATGGTCGCGACGATGGTCGCGATGACGGTCGCCTTCAGCTGACCGTTGACAAAAACGGTGAGTGCAAGGAGATTGAACACCGCGTAATTGATGACGGTGTTGACCCCACCGACGATGCCGAATTTGAGCGCCTCGTGGATGAACTTCTGCCAGCGCTCGGGCAGCAGACGGACAAGACGCATGCGGAACACCTTAGGGCAGTGGACGGGGCCGGCTCGATCCGGCAGGACGGGATGGGCGGCAGGTCACGCCCCGGGCGGGCGTTCGGGTGCCGCCTCCGGAACGGGGCGGTTTCCCGCTGCCACGAAGACGAACCGTCGGTACGACCAGAATCGGAACAGCGTCGCCAGGCCCGTGCCGACGAGGTAGCTGGCGATGTTGTCGGCCAGCGCGGTCTGGAACACGTCCGGCCAGACACTGCCCAGGCCGTACCGGCTGATCGCCAGGACGGCGACCGTGATCCCCAGGCCCACCGCGTTGAAGAAGAAGAACAGCCCGTACTCCCGGGCCGGGTGGGAACCCTTGCGGTGCCGCCAGGTCCAGAACCGGTTGCCGAGGAAGGCGAAGGTCGCCGCGATGACGGTGGAGATCGTCTTGGCGGTCACCTGCTCCACCCCGCGCACGTTCGCGAGGTAGTTGAAGATGGTGAAGTCGACCAGGAAGGCGAAGCCGCCCACGGTCGCGAACTTGCCCAACTCGCGGACGAGGTGACCGAAACGGTCCAGCAGCGAGTGGACCAGACCCGGGCGGGTCGGCGGGGAGTCCGGTTGACCCCCGGTCATCGTCGCGGCCACCCGCCGAGCGTACCGGTTGGGGGCACGCCGGACGGGTAGCAATGTCAAGCCGGCCAGGTCCGGGCGCGTCCGAGTGGGCGGGCTGCCCGCTGGGCGTCCGTGGTGAACAGAGCGTAACCCCGTTGTGGAGCGTCGGCCGCCCGGTCCGCCGAATCGTCGGCCCGGCGCCGGGCGTCCGGTTTCCTCGCTTCGCCGGCCCCCGTTCCGCGGCCGGCGACAGTTCCCCGCAGGATTTGCGTGAAACTGCGCGTGAAAGCGGGTATCAGCTCGTGATGCCGCAGCCGGGCCGCACCTTGTGCAGTTGTTCACAACCAGTCCCACTGACTCGCGGGTCCGCCCGGTTTACGCTGAGCGCAATCCCAGGTTTCCACGAAGGCGACGCGGCTCGCGCCCGCCAGAACTCGTGCATCCCATAGAACGGTCAGCGTCGACCACAAGGAGATGTGTCATGGTTGCTCCGGCTGCTGTGCGGGGTATCGATCAGGCCCCGACGTCCCACCCCAAGCTGCTCGCCTGGGTCAGAGAAGTCGCGGAACTGACCACCCCGGACCGGGTCGTCTGGGTGGACGGGTCCGATGAGGAGTGGCGGCGCCTCACCGACGAGCTGGTCGAGGCCGGCACCCTGATCCGGCTCAACCCGGAGAAGAAGCCCAACTCGTTCTACGCGCGGACCGACCCGACGGACGTCGCCCGGGTCGAGGAGCGCACCTACATCTGCTCCGTGGACGAGGCGGACGCCGGCCCCACCAACAACTGGATGGCGCCGGCCGAGATGAAGCAGACGATGACGGAGCTCTACCGCGGTTCGATGCGCGGCCGGACGATGTACGTCATCCCCTTCTGCATGGGTCCCGTCGAGGCCGAGAGCCCGATGTTCGGCGTCGAGATCACCGACAGCCCGTACGTGGTCGCCTCGATGCGGATCATGACGCGGATGGGCGCGAAGGTGCTCGAGGCCATGGGCGACGACGCCGACTTCGTGCACGCGCTGCACTCCATCGGCGCCCCGCTCGCCCCCGGCCAGCAGGACGTGGCCTGGCCGTGCAATGAGACCAAGTACATCTCGCACTTCCCGGAGACGCGGGAGATCTGGTCCTTCGGCTCGGGCTACGGCGGCAACTCGCTGCTCGGCAAGAAGTGCTACTCGCTGCGCATCGCCAGCGTGATGGGGCGCGACGAGGGCTGGCTCGCCGAGCACATGCTGATCCTCAAGATCACCTCGCCGGAGGGCCGGGTCTACCACGTCGCCGGCGCCTTCCCGTCCGCCTGCGGCAAGACCAACCTGGCCATGCTGGAGCCCACCATCCCGGGCTGGAAGGTCGAGACCATCGGCGACGACATCGCCTGGATGCGCTTCGGCCCCGACGGCCGCCTCTACGCGGTGAACCCGGAGTACGGCCTCTTCGGCGTGGCGCCGGGCACCGACTGGAAGACCAACGCCAACGCCATGCGGACGCTGGACCGCGGCAACTCCATCTTCACCAACGTGGCCCTCACCGACGACGGCGACATCTGGTGGGAGGGCATGGGCGAGCCGCCGTCGCACCTGATCGACTGGAAGGGCAACGACTGGACGCCGGAGAGCGACCGCCTCTCCTCGCACGCGAACAGCCGGTTCTGCACCCCGATCACCCAGTGCCCGATCCTCGCCGACGACTACTTCGACCCGAACGGCGTGCCGATCGACGCGATCCTCTTCGGTGGCCGCCGCCGGGACACCATCCCGCTGGTGACCGAGGCCCGCGACTGGGTGCACGGCGTCTACATGGGCGCCACGCTCTCCTCGGAGACCACCGCCGCCGCCTCCGGTGAGGTCGGCGTCGTCCGTCGCGACCCGATGGCGATGCTGCCGTTCATCGGCTACCACGCCGGCGACTACTTCCGGCACTGGATCGAGATGGGCAAGGGCGCCAACGGCGACGAGGCCAAGCTGCCCAAGATCTACTACGTGAACTGGTTCCGCAAGGACCCCGAGGGCAACTTCCTCTGGCCCGGCTTCGGCGAGAACTCCCGCGTGCTCAAGTGGGTCGTCGAGCGGCTCGAGGGCCGCGCCGACGCCGTCGAGACCCCGATCGGCATGGTCCCGGCCCAGGACGCGCTGGACGTCGAGGGTCTGGACATGACCCCGGAGGACGTCCGGATCGCCCTCAAGGTCGACCCGGAGGAGTGGCGCCAGGAGCTGCCGCTGGTCACCGAGTGGTTCGAGAAGTTCGGCGACAAGCTGCCGGGCGTCCTCTGGGCCGAGCTGGACGCGCTGCGCGCCCGGCTCGACGCGGAGCAGCCGCAGCGGTAGGTGTGACGGTTGCCCGTACCGGGCACCACGGATGCCATGAGGACGGCCGCCGAGACCACCCAGGTCCGGCGGCCGTCCGCCGTCCGGGCCCTGACCGTCCTGCTGGCCACGACCGCGGCGGCCACCGTCGTGGTCGAGCTGCTCAACTGGTGGTACGCCCCGGAGCAGGAGTTCGGTCTGGCCGTGCGGACCGGCTGGGCGATGCTCCGGTCACTGGGCTTCCTGCTGTTGATCGGGCACGTCAACCGGGGTCGTACGGTCGCCAGACCGCTCGGGCTGATCCTCGCCGTCACCACCGTCTTCGCGGTCGGCCGGCTGGTGGTGCCCCGGCAGGGGGTGCCGCCGCTGCCCGGGCTGCTCGGATTCGCCCTGCTCACCGCCCTCTGCGTCGGCGTCGTCGTGCTGCTCTACCGCTCCGACGCCGTCGCCGCCCATCTGGTCCGGCACCGGAAGACCCTGGTCGTGGCGGGTGGCACCATCTCCTGGCGGGAGGTCGCCCCGAAACGGCCCCCGGTCACCGCCTGGCTGCTCACCAGTCGGGTGGCCGCCTTCACGTACAGCCCGTTGATGCTGGTGCCCGCCCTGGTCGCCGGGGGCGCCGTGCTGGACGGGCGGCTGGCCGCCGTGCCGGTGGTGATCCTCTGGTTCCTGGCCGGGATCGCGGTCAGCTACCTGGTGCTCTTCTGCACCGCCTTCCTGATGCGCGGCCGGTCCTGGGCCCGCCGGCTGCTGGTGTTCGTCACCCTCGGGGTGCTCGCCGTCGACCTGCCGCTCTGCTGGTGGCTGCTCGGCGTCGACGGTCTCATCCGCGACGGCGGACCACTGGTCGCCGCCGCCGCCCTCGCCCTCTACGGCCTCCACCGCGCCACCGACCCCGAACCCCGGACCCCCTGACCCTCCGCCGATCCTGGCAGGAGCCGCAGCACCGCCAGGGCGCGGCCCCGAAGTGCGAGATCGCCGGCCGGGGCGGCTCCGCGGTCGGTGCGGCGTCGCGGGGTGGTGGGCTCGGCGGGGGAGGATGAGGGGGAGCGGGCTGCGGGCGGGAGGGGACGCGGTGAGCGACGAGTTCGACGTGATCGTGGTCGGGGCCGGGCCGGCCGGGTCGGCCGCGGCGCTCGCCGCCTGCCGGGCCGGCGCGCGGGTGCTGCTGCTGGACCGGGCCGACTTCCCGCGCGACAAGGCGTGCGGCGACGGGATCACCCCGCACGCGCTGGACGTCCTCGCCGAGCTGGGGGTGACCGACGCCGTCGCCGGGTACGCCCCGCTGCCCGCGCTGCGCCTGGTCGCTCCGGGCGGGGGCGCGGTGGCCCGGCCGCTGCCCCGGCCGGCCTACACGGTGCCTCGGAAGGTCTTCGACGCCCGGCTGGTGGCGGCGGCGGTGGCGGCCGGCGCGGTGCTGCGCCGGCACACCGTCCGCCGGGTCGAGCCGCGGGACGGCCACGTGGTGCTCGACGGGGAGGTGACCGCGCGGGCGGTGGTCGGCGCGGACGGGGCCGGGTCGCTCGTCCGGCGGACGCTGGGCCACCCGGCCAACCCGGACCGGCACCTGGCCCTGGCCATCCGGGGGTACGCCCCGGCGCTGCCCGGTCCACCCGAGCAGCTCATCGTCACGTCGGGGGCGCGCTGGCCGGCGTACGCCTGGTCGTTCCCGATCGGCGACGGCCGGGCGAACATCGGGTACGGGGAGGTGCTGCGGGGTGAGCCGCTCAGCCGGGCGCACCTGCTCGACCGGCTCGCCGCGCTGCTGCCGCGGACCGACCCGGCGACGGTCACCGCGCTGCGGGCCCACCACCTGCCGCTGTCGACGCACCGTCCCGCGCCCGGCCGGGGCCGGGTGGTGCTGGCCGGCGACGCGCTCTCGCTGATCAATCCGTTCACCGGCGAGGGGATCTTCTACGCCCTGCTCTCCGGGGCGCTGGCCGGGGCCGCCGCCGCGCAGGCGCCGGCCCGGGCGGCCGACCGGTACGCCGCCGACCTGCGCCGGCGGCTCGGCACCCACCTGCGGCACAGCTCGGCCGCGGCCTGGCTGGCCCGGCACCGACGGGTGGTCGACGCCGCCGTCCGGGCGGCCCGCCGGGACGACCGGGTCTACACGTCGGTGGTGGAGCTGGGCCTCGGTGACGGCCGGCTCGACGCCCGTACCCTCGCCATGATCGGTATTGGTCTGCCGGCGCGGGATGGGCCACCGAGGCGATGATCCGCCGCTCGGGTCGCTACCCTGCAAGGTGATGACACTGCGGAACCTCCTCTACTCCGTGTATGAGCGCCGGCTGACGGCGTCGCTCGCGGGCAAGCCGGTGCCCCGGCATGTCGGCGTGATGTGTGACGGCAACCGCAGGTGGGCGCGGGAGATGGGCTACGTCGACCCGAACGACGGGCACCGGATGGGCGCCGAGCGGATCAAGGAGCTGCTGCGCTGGTGCGACGCCGCCGGTGTGGGGCACGTCACGCTCTGGCTGCTCTCCACCGACAACCTCTCCCGGCCGGCGGAGGAGCTCGATCCGCTGCTCCAGATCATCGAGGACCTGAGCACCGAGCTGGCCGAGGAGGGCAACCCCTGGCGGCTGCGGATGGTGGGCGCGCTGGACGTGCTGCCGGCGCACCACGCGCAGGCGCTCAAGGCCGCCGAGGAGCGGACCCGGGACCGGGCCGGTGGCGCCCAGGTCAACATCGCCGTCGGGTACGGCGGTCGGCGGGAGATCGCCGACGCGGTCCGCTCGCTGCTGCACGAGCACGCGAAGGCCGGCACCAGCATCGAGGAGCTGGCCGAGGTGCTGGACGTGGACCACATCTCCGAGCACCTCTACACCCGGGGCCTGCCCGACCCGGATCTGATCATCCGGACCAGCGGCGAGCAGCGCCTCTCCGGTTTCATGCTCTGGCAGTCGGCGCACTCCGAGTTCTATTTCTGCGAACTCAACTGGCCGGACTTCCGCCGCGTCGACTTCCTCCGCGCGCTGCGCTCCTACGCCACCCGCCAACGCCGCTTCGGCGCCTGACCCGCCGCCCCGGTGCGGCGGGCTGTCGCCTGCTGTGCGGCCGGGCAGCACCTACCCGGCTCCCGGCGGTCCGTCTCCGGTTACCCGACACTCTCTCCGGTGAGGTGCGGAAGGGCGGCGGTGAGGAAGTCGCCGAGGGCGGCCGGGGAGTCGATGGTGAGGTCCGCGGCCTCCGCGACCTCCTGACCGGTCTCCGGGTTGGCCACCGCCACGCAGACGCCGAGGAAGTCCGGGTCGGCGGCGGCGCGGGCCCGCAGCGCGGCGAAGGCCTTGATGTCGGAGACGTCGTCGCCGAAGTACCAGGCGCCACCGGCGTCCCGGACCACCTCGCCGATGACCAGGCCCTTGTCCCGGTCGACCGGTGGCTTGAGCTCGAGCACCATCCGGCCGGCCTGCACCTTCAGCCCGAGCCGCTCGGCCTGCTCCCGGCCCCACCGCTCCACCTGCGCGCCGAGCTGCGGGGCGGTACGCCAGTGCAGCGCCACGCTCAGCCGCTTGAACTCGACCAGCGTGCCGGCGGGCAGCTCGGCCCGGGCCTGGTCGGCCAGCTCCGCCATCGTCGGCACCCAGGGCAGGGCGGCCGGTTCGGTCACGGTTTCGCCGCCGGAGTGGCTGTGCTCCAGCCCGTAGAGGCCGTAGAGGTCGATGCCGGCGAGGCCGCCGAGGTGGTCGCGGAGGAAATCGACCGGGCGGGCGGAGACGATGGCCACCCGTTGCACCACCGGGGCGAGCGCCTCCAGCGCGGCCAGCACCTTCGGCGCGGGCTGAACCGCGGTGGGGTCGTCGTCGACCGGCGCGAGCGTGCCGTCGAAGTCGAAGAAGAGCACGGTGTCGCCCGCCCGCGCGGCGGTGGCCCGCCAGGCATGGTCGGCGTCCAACGGGGTTTTCGGCTGCTGGTTGCCCAGATTCAACGGCGACACGGGCGTCAGCGTACCCCGGGGATGGGCACTCATTCGTGGCCGCGATGTGACGGCGGACCCGGTGTCCGGCGCGGCGGCGGCTCGGCGTCGTTTCAGCGTTCGGCGGCTCCCCGTCCTCGGCGCCCGAAGGGCACGACGGCGGCTTCCTGACCGTGGTTGAGCAGGTAGCCCTCGACGAAGCCGCTGTTCCGGTCGCCGGCGTGCGCCTCGATCTCGTTGAGTCGCGCCACCAGGAACTCGGTGAGCGCGCTGACCCGGTCGTTGAGCCGGTCGTGCAGTTCCGCGACCACGGCCAGGACGACCGCGGTGCCGGCGGTGATGAGCGCGAAGAGGTTGACGACCAGGGGAAGCTGCTCGCCCTCGACCGCGCCGATGACCACGTTGGCGGTCACGCACGATGTCACCGACACCGCCGCGACCACTATTGCCCACCATTTCAGGGTCATGGACAGACCCCTCCTTCTGTCCCGCAGGGCTGGGTTCGGCCTTGTCCCGTCCCCCCGCCGACGACGAGCCCAAGCAGTACGAATACGGACGCTAGCGTGCCCGTTCCGGCCCCGGAGCGAAACGATCGGGTCTGACCAGGCGTTCTTTCACCATCTGAAGGAACTACCCGGCCTGACCCTCTCGCTTTCGGTCAGTTGCCGGGAGAGTTGGCCGATAGGCGAGGTAACGGATGGTTTCCCGGATGTGGAACTTCTCCGCGTCCGACACGGCCGGGTCCACCAGGCGGCGCAGCAGCGCCTCGACGTCCGGGTCCATCGGCGGGGTGGGCACTGGGCTCCGGGGGGCCGCCGCCCGGTCCCAGCCCAGTGCGGCGAAGGCGTGCGCCGGGTTGAGGCCCAGCCCTTCGCAGAACGCCACCACCCGTTCCACCTCCGGGTCGCTGGCCCAGTCGCCGCGGACCCAACGGTTGATGGTCTGTCGGGAGACGCCGGTGCGGCGGGAGACCTCGGTGCCCGTCCACGCCCGCATCGCGCGGGCGTCGTCGAGGGCCCGGCGGACGAAGGCGGCGAAGGCGATCTTCCGTGCGGGGGCGGTCTCGGTCACCTCGTGACGGTACGGCGTGCGGGCCTTCACGGGCGCCCCGGGCAGCCCTGTGTCACGCGAACGGGACGTGCGCGTGGACCCGCCGGTAAACGATCCAGAACCACTGCTGAGGGGTGTCACCTGGGCAGAATAGAAGAACTTAGGTGCGGCGGTAACCGCACGAAAAGCTGATACTGTCACGCTCATGGGACAATCTACGGTGTGTCTCGTGCATGAGACGATCAGTGCTCACATGTGTCACGCCTCCTCCGCAGTGAGGGAGGGGTGGTGACCGAACTCGCGACCCGCGCGCAGGCCTTCGGCCTGATCGCGGAGGGGGTTGCCGCCGGCCTGAGCGCACCCTGGCGCCTGTATCTCGCCCGGGGTTGCCGCTACCTGTCACTGAGCGTCGGGGACCGGGCCGAGTGGGACGCCTGGCGTACCCACCTGGGCTGCCCGGAGCTGAGCGTCCGGGTCTACGACGCCGGCGGCGAGATCCGCCGCTCCTCGGTCGCCGAGGTGGTCCTGGACGGCTGCCGGATCAGCGTCGAGCTGGTCGAGGAGATCGGCACGGACGATCTCGACCGGCTCCTGGTCGTCGATCCCACCGGCGTCGAGCCGGAGGAGCGGTGAGCCGGCCGGGGCGGCGCGTCGGAGCCGCCGGATGAGCCCCTTCCTCGCGGTCTTCCTCGTCCTCCTGCTCGGCGCGACCAGCTACGCGGCGGGCCGGCTGCACGGCCAGCTCAGCTACCGCATCGGCTACCGGTTCGGCTACCGGCAGGGCTACTTCGACGGCGACCGGGGGGCGTGGAACCGGCGCCGTCGGGACGCCCAGGCCGCGATCGCCACCGCGCTGTCCGTGCCGGTGGGCGACGCTCCGGTGGTCACCGGGAAGCTCCCCGCTCCGGCGGTGCGGCAGGGCACCACGTACACCGGCTCCTCCCCGGTCCGGCCGGTCGCCACCCGGCACCCCACCGGGACCCTGGTCCGGCGGCAGGGCTGAGGCGGGCCGGCACCACCACCGACCCGGTGCGCCGTCCGCGGCGGACGCGCACCGCCGGGGCCACGTCAGACCGGTGACGGTGGTCCCACCGGCCGGGATGCGCGCAGGGGGCATGCATCCCGGCCGGTCCGCCGCATCGCGTTCACGTCCCGGTCGGGGGAGATCCACCCGGACCTCTAGCCGAGGGAGCCCGGCGCCGCTAGCGTCTAGGCATGGCACGGGGTCCACCCGGGCCAGCCGGTCCGCCCGGATCTGCGACCTCGCACGGGGTTCCGCATCCGACCCCGTGTCCCCGGGCACCGGAGGAGGCGGAACACGGGTGGCGGGTGCCCATCCGTCGGAGCAGGCCTGTGACCACTCGCCGTACGACCGCCGGTGCCGACCCGACCCCGGCCGCGACTGCCACGACCCGCCGAGCCAGCCGGAGCCGCCGTCGCCCCGACGCCCCGGCGGCGCCAGAGGAGCCCCGACCAGCCGGCCAGGCGTTCGTCCTGGACACCTCGGTGCTGCTCTCCGATCCGGCGGCCTTCCACCGGTTCGCCGAGCACGAGGTGGTCCTGCCCCTCGTGGTCATCTCCGAGCTGGAGGGCAAGCGGCACCACCCGGAGCTGGGCTGGTTCGCCCGGCAGTCGCTGCGGATGCTGGACGAGCTGCGGGTGCGGCACGGGCGGCTGGACCACCCGGTGCCCGCCAACGACTCCGGCGGCACGCTGCGGGTGGAGCTCAACCACTCGGACGACGGCGTGCTGCCCCCCGGCTTCCGCAACGAGTCCAACGACGCCCGGATCCTCTCCGTGGCGCTCAACCTCGCCGCCGAGGGGCGGGAGGTGACGCTGGTCAGCAAGGACATGCCGCTGCGGGTAAAGGCCGCCTCGGTCGGGCTGCGCGCCGACGAGTACCGGCACGGCCAGGCCAGCGATCCGACCTGGACCGGCATGGCCGAGCTGGAGCTGGGTGAGGAGCAGATCGGCCAGCTGTACGCGGGGGAGACCCTCGACCTGGACGACGCCGCCGGCCTGCCCTGTCACACCGGCCTGGTGCTGCACTCCACCCGCGGCTCGGCGCTCGGGCGGGTGCTGCCGGACAAGACGGTCCGCCTGGTCCGGGGCGACCGGGAGGCGTTCGGGCTGCACGGCCGCTCGGCCGAGCAGCGGATCGCGCTGGACCTGCTGCTGGACGAGTCGATCGGCATCGTCTCGATGGGTGGGCGGGCCGGCACCGGAAAGTCCGCCCTGGCGCTCTGCGCCGGCCTGGAGGCGGTGATGGAGCGCCGCCGGCACAAGAAGGTGATCGTGTTCCGCCCGCTCTACGCCGTCGGCGGCCAGGAGCTGGGTTACCTGCCCGGCTCCGAGTCGGAGAAGATGTCGCCCTGGGCCCAGGCGGTCTTCGACACCCTCGGCGCGGTGGTGCACGAGAACGTCCTGGAGGAGGTCACCTCGCGGGGCATCCTGGAGGTCCTCCCGTTGACCCACATCCGGGGCCGCAGCCTGCACGACGCCTTCGTCATCGTGGACGAGGCGCAGTCCCTGGAGCGTGGTGTCCTGCTCACCGTGCTGTCCCGGATCGGTCAGGGGTCGCGGGTGGTGCTCACCCACGACGTGGCCCAGCGGGACAACCTCCGGGTCGGGCGGCACGACGGCGTGACGGCGGTGATCGAGACGCTGAAGGGGCACCCGCTCTTCGCGCACGTCACGCTGAGCCGCTCGGAGCGGTCCCCGATCGCCGCCATGGTGACGGATCTGTTGGAGGACATCCCGGGTTGACCTCTCCGGCCGCCGGCTACGTCCTTCATCGTCCGCATTCGGATTGTGGCGCAGATCACAAAGTGTCCGGTTGGTTTCCCATCAGCCTCACCGTGCGCGATGGTGTCCAACGAGCGCTCACGCCTCGGCAGGATCGTCGAGCATCGTTCGTCCCACCCCCGGGACGGGCCTCGGCGAGGCCGGTTCGGCAGTGTCGACCGGCTGCGGTCGGGGCGCTCGCGGCACGACCGGGCCGGGAGACGGCTGGCCCCGCGCCGCGTCCTTGCCCCCGACGAAGGGACACTTCGTGAGTCGGCTGTGGAGTCGGTTCGGTGCCCGCACGGCCGCTGTCGCACTGCTCTCCGTGGGCGTTGCCGGCGGTTTCTACCTGGGCGAAGACCGGGAAACCCAGCAAGCGGGTCTGACCTCGCAGGTCAGCTTCCAGGTCGATCAGGCCGAGTACCAGTACCAGCGCGAGCTCCAGGCCGAGCACCGGCGCTCCTCCGCCCAGCAGCGGAGCGCCGAGTACCAGGCGAAGCTGCGCGCCGCCGAGGCGGCCAAGGAGGCCGCCCAGCGGGCCAAGGCGGCCGAGGCCGCGGCGGCGTCCCGGAAGAAGGCGCGCGAGGCGGCGGAGAAGGAGGAGGCGGCGGAGAAGGAGTCGGAGTCCAAGGCCTTCACCGGGCCGATCCCGGCTTCCTGCAACGAGTTCAGCGGCAACCGTGAGATCGGATGCGCCCTGCTGCTCGACGCCGGCTTCAAGATCGACCAGATGCCGTGCCTGGACAAGCTCTGGAACAAGGAGAGCGGCTGGAACCACCGGGCCAGCAACCCCTCCTCCGGGGCGTACGGCATCCCGCAGGCCCTGCCGGGCAGCAAGATGGCCACGGTCGCCGACGACTGGCGGACCAATCCGGCGACCCAGATCAAGTGGGGCCTCGGCTACATCGAGGGTCGGTACAACACCCCCTGCGGGGCGTGGGCGCACAGCCAGGACGTCGGCTGGTACTGATCGACGCGAACGACGGCGGGGCGGGTGGGCGACCACCCGCCCCGCCGTCGTCGTACGGCGGACCGGCGCGCGGCCAGGTGGCGGTCGCGGGCGATAGCTGATACCCCTTGCAGGGTGACCCTGCACCCGATGGGCGGCGACCCGACCCGGTTCGGCACCGAGGCGTTCTACGCCTCGCTCGGCCGAGCCTTCGTCGCCATGTGCGCGGTGGTGCCGTTCCTCTTCGTCATCGAGGCGATGGACCAGGGGCTCGACTTCGGCCTCGACGTGGCGGCCGGCATCATCCCGCACCGCATCCAGGGCCTCGACGGGGTCTTCTTCTCACCGTTCCTGCACCACGGCTTCGACCACCTCTACAGCAACAGCATCCCGCTGATCCTGCTCGGCACCTTCGTGCTCGCCGCCGGCACCCGCCGCTTCCTCTGGTCCACCCTGATCATCATCCTGGTCAGCGGGCTGGGCGTCTGGTTCACCGGCGCGTCCAACTCGGTGGTGGTCGGTGCCAGCGGGGTCATCTTCGGCTACCTGGGCATCCTGCTGACCCGGGGCATCGTGGAACGCAGCTGGTGGAACTTCGCGGTGGTGCTGCTGGTCGGGCTGCTCTACGGCTGGCAACTGCTCGGCATCCTCCCGACCGACGAGCGGATCTCCTGGCAGGGGCACCTGTTCGGGCTGCTCGGCGGGGTGGTGGCGGCGATCCTGTTCCGGCGCCGCCGGCCCGAGCCGTACGGGCCGCACCGTCCGGAGTCGACGCTGATCGGGCCCTGAGCCTCGCGACCCGCCGGTGGTCGCAGCACGCGGGACATGCTTGCCCGGGCGGGTCGGCGGGCCTACCGTCGGCACCAGCACGCGTTGATCCGCCAGCGGAAAGCGACGGTACGCCCATGCGCGAGGTCGATGTCGCGGTGATCGGGGCCGGCCCCACGGGCCTCTTCGCCGCGTACTACGCGGGGTTCCGCGGACTCTCCGTCGCGGTGATCGACGCGTTGCCGGAGCCCGGCGGGCAGATCACCGCGATGTACCCGGAGAAGCTGATCCTGGACGTCGCCGGCTTCCCCGCTGTCAAGGGGCGGGACCTCGTCGCGAATCTGGTCGCCCAGGCCGCGCCCTACCACCCCGAGTACCTGCTCGGCACCCGGGCCGAGAAGCTCTCCGAGCTCGACGGGCGGCCGGTGCTCGGCCTCGCCGGCGGCGAGCAGCTGCACTGCGGGGCGGTGGTGGTGACCGGCGGGCTGGGCAGCTTCACCCCGCGCCCGCTGCCGGTGGCGGAGAGCTTCGTCGGCGGTGGCCTCGTCTACTTCGTGCCGGAGCCGGCCGCGCTCGCCGACCAGGACGTGCTGATCGTCGGCGGGGGCGACTCGGCGTTCGACTGGGCGGCGACCCTGCAACCGCTGGCCCGCTCGGTGACCCTGGTGCACCGCCGGGAACGGTTCCGGGCGCACGCCGGCACGGTCTCCCGGGTGCTGTCGCTGCCGGTGCGGGTGGTGGTCAACGCCGAGGTGACCCGGCTGCACGGCGACGCGACGGTGAGCGCCGCCGAGATCACCGTGCGGGGTGGAGTCCCCGAGACCCTGCCGGTCGACACGGTCGTCGCGGCCCTGGGCTTCACCGCCGACCTGGGCCCGCTGGCGGAGTGGGGGCTGCGGCTGGACCGCCGGCACATCGTGGTGGACAGCACGATGGCGACCAACCTGCCCCGGGTCTTCGCCGCCGGTGACATCACCGAGTACCCCGGCAAGGTGCGGCTGATCGCCACCGGCTTCGGCGAGGCGGCCACCGCGGTCAACAACGCGGCCGTCGCCATCGACCCGACCGCGCACCTCTTCCCCGGGCACTCCTCCGACGCCGGCTGACCCGGCGTCACCCGATCATGCCCGACCCGTGGCCTGATCGATATCCGCCGCTGCCACTGTGAGGCGATGACCGGAGCGACCCGGGACGGCGCGCCCGCCGCTCCGACCGGGTCGGTCTCGCTGACCCTGGTGCCGGAGTTGACCGGGGCGCGGCGGAGTTGCCGCTGAGCCTGTTCCGGATGCTCCTCCAGCCGGTCGGTCCTCGGGATCATGGTGCTGATCGCCCTCGCCGCGCTCTGGGCGCAGCGGCCGCCCGTCCGCTGGACGGTGGAGGTGCTGCTGGCCCTCGCGACCACTCTGGCGTTGACCGGTCTCCCGCTGCACCTCTGGCTGTCCCGCTCGCCCGACGTGGCGCGGGAACCGGCCGTGCTGGCGGCCCTCACCGCCTCGCCGCGAGGGCGACCGCCACGAGGGTGAGCGCCGCGCCGGCCAGGGTCGCCGGACCGGGGTGGGACGCCTCGGTCGGCAGGATCAGGTCCAGCAGCACGGCCCCGACGATCTGGCCGGCGATGGTGGCCAGCCCGAGCAGCAGCACCCCGGTGGAGCGGACGACGCCCGCGGCGACCGCGATGAACACGATGCCGATCGGACCGCCCAGGTAGAGCCACGGCTCGCTCGGGAAGCCGCCGGGCGGCCGGCCCCGGACGACCACCTCCACGGCGAGGATGGCGAGCAGCACCACCGTGCCGACGGTGAAGTTGACCAGCGTGGCGGCGAGCGCGTTGCCGGCCGCGGCGCGGACCCGGCCGTTGACCGCCTGCTGCCAGGCGATGCCGACCCCGGCGAGCAGCGGCAGCAGGGCCAGCATCAGGGCTCCCGGGTCGCCGAGCCGGTCGCCGACCGCCAGCAGGACGGCCAGCACCGTGAGCACCGCCCCGGCCAGCCGGGCGCCGGTGACCGGCTGGGGACCGCCCGGGCCCACCCCGGCCCGGTCCACCGCCAGGCTGCTCCCGGACTGCCCGGCGACCACCGCCACGGTGAAGACGGCGACGCCCAGCGTGCCGATGGTGAGCCCCTGGGAGGCGACGAGGAACGCGCCGAACACCCCGCCGAGGCACTGCCAGGGACGCAGCGAGCCGTCCCGCAGCGCCGCCCGCAGGGCGTGCAGGGCCCGCCGACCGCCGGGGGTGGCGGGGACCAGCACCAGCAGCACCAGCAGGCCCACCCCGAACGAGACCACCGCCGCGGCGATCCCGTCGGCCAGGCGTACGCCCAGCTCGCCGTTGATCCGGGACTGCACGGCCACGGCGACGCCGCAGGCGGTCGCCAGCCCGACCCCGACGGCTCGCCGGACCGGGACCGTCGGGCGGGCCGCGGTCCCGGTCCCGCTCACTCCTGCTCGGCCAGGGGCCGGCCGTCGAAGTCGATGGCCGAGTAGAGGGCGAGCTTCTCCAGCCGGTGGTACGAGTCGATCACCCGGATGGTGCCGCTCTTGGAGCGCATCACGATCGACTGGGTGTACGCCCCGCCGGCCTTGTAGCGCACGCCGCGCAGCAGGTCGCCGGAGGTGACCCCGGTGGCCACGAAGAAGCAGTTGTCGCCGGTGACCAGGTCGTCGGTGGTGAGCACCCGGTCCAGGTCGTGCCCGGCCGCCAGCGCCTTCTCCCGCTCCTCGGCGTCGCGCGGCCAGAGCTTGGCCTGCATCGCCCCGCCCATGCACTTGAGCGCGCAGGCGGAGATGATGCCCTCCGGCGTGCCGCCGATGCCCATCAGCACGTCGACGTCGGACTCGCCACGCGCCGCGGCGATCGACCCGGCGATGTCGCCGTCGGAGATGAACCGGATCCCCGCCCCGGTCCGCCGGATCTGCTTGACCAGGTCGTCGTGGCGGGAGCGGTCCAGGATGCAGACCGTGACCTCGGAGACGTCGGTGCCCTTGACCTTGGCGATCCGGCGGATGTTCTCGGCCGGGCCGGCGTTGATGTCGATCACGTCGGCGTAGGCCGGGCCGACGGCGAGCTTCTCCATGTAGAAGACGGCGCTCGGGTCGAACATCGCGCCCCGCTCCGAGACGGCGAGCACCGCGAGGGCGTTCGGCATGCCCTTGCTCATCAGCGTGGTGCCGTCGACCGGGTCCACCGCCACGTCCACCTCGGGACCGGTGCCGTCGCCGACCTCCTCGCCGTTGAACAGCATCGGGGCGTTGTCCTTCTCGCCCTCGCCGATCACCACGACGCCCCGCATCTGGATTGAGTTGATCAGCTTGCGCATGGCGTCGACGGCTGCCCCGTCGCCGCCCTCCTTGTCGCCCCGGCCGACCCACCGGCCGGCGGCCATGGCCGCGGCCTCGGTGACCCGGACCAGGTCGAGGGCGAGGTTACGGTCGAGATCCTGCGGGATCCGCGTCCTGGTGTTCGTCATGCGGCTTCCTCCTCGCGACGTTGCGGGGTGGACCGGCAGGTGCGGCCGTCGCCGCTGCCGGCTTTGTCGCTGATCCTCACACGATGACAGTACGTGTGCGGGGCCGGGGCGGTGGAGGGTCGGATCGGGTCACCGGCGGTGCTGCGAGAATGGCTGCGTGGAGCCCGCACAGCCTGCTGACCGCGTACCCGCCGATCGGACCCCGCCGGACGGCCAGCCGCCGGTGACCCCGACCGGCCCGACCGGCGTGGCCGCCGGGGCCGGGGCGCCGACGCCCGGGACCGGCCCGACGACCGCCGGCGCCGAGCCGGAGGCGGCGCTGGTGGAGTCGCCGGCCGGCCCGGCGAACCCCGAGCCGGCACTGGTCGACCCGGCGGGCGCCGAGCCGACCGAGGTGCCGCCGCCGGCGGCGCCCGCCCGGCCGGCCGCCGCCCCCGCTCGGCCGGCCCGCGGCGAGAAGTCCCGGTCCGAGCGGTCGCCGAAGGACATGGCGCTGTCGCTGCTGGTGCTGCTGATCCCGATCGCCCTGCTGATCGCCTTCTACCGGGGCTTCCTCGGCGGCGAGCAGCCCACCACGATCGACCCGGCCCCCGCCTTCGAGCAGGCCCGGTCGGCGAACGCCTTCCCGGTCAGCGAGCCCTCCGGCCTGGGTTCCGGCTGGCGTACGGTCAACGCCAGCTTCCGCACCGTGGACGACGGCGCCAACCTGCGCGTCGGCTACCTCACGCCGGAGGGGCGCGGCGCCCAGCTGGTGCAGAGCAGCGTCCCGCCGGAGCGGCTGCTGCCGGCCGAGCTGACCGCTCAGGGGACGCCGCGGGGGCAGACCGACCTGGCCGGGCGGAACTGGCAGCGGTACACCGCCCGGGGCAACGAACAGGCGCTGGTACTGCTGGAGCCGGACCGGACGGTGATCGTGGTGGGCGACGCCCGGGAGAACGAGCTGCGCCAGCTCGCCGCCGCCCTCCGCTAGGTCGACGGGCCCCGTCTGTCGTTCCTTTCCGTTAGGCTGCCCCGGCTCATCACCCGGCACACCCTGACGTGGCCGGGCCCTGGACTTTCGGAAAGAGAACGACGTGAACATTCGACGGTGGAGCCTCGGCGTCCTCGCCGCCGCCCTCTTCGTCCCCGGTCTGGCCGCCTGCAACTCCGAGGCAGCCGACTCCGGCACCGACAAGGCCGCCGCCGCCCCGGCGATCCCCGCCGACCCGAAGGAGGCCCTGCTCGCCTCCACCAAGGAGATCGGCAAGGGCAACTTCACCTTCGCCATCACCGGCGGCGAGTTCGACGGCGGCGGCACGGTGCACATGCCGTCCAAGAGCGCCGAGGTGAAGATGAAGGGCGGTGGGGGCGGCGAGGACTTCTCGATGGACCTGCACCTCGTCTTCATCGACACCGACAGCTGGGTCAAGATGGAGTTCGGCGGCCCGATGGCCGACGCCATCCCGGGCGCCAAGCAGATGAAGGGCAAGTACCAGCACCTGGACCGCTCCAAGGTCAAGGACGCCAAGGAGCTGGAGTTCGACTTCGCCGACGTCGACCCGGCCGGCAGCGAGGCGCTGACCAAGGCCGTCACCGACGTCAAGAAGACCGGTGAGGGCACGTACTCCGGCACGATCGACGGCACCAAGGCCACCGACTCCGACGTGCTCGACGCCGACGTCGTCAAGGGCCTCGGCGACAAGGCCGCCGCCCTGCCGTTCACCGCCAAGCTGGACGCCCAGGGCCGGCTGACCGAGTTCGCCGTGCAGCTGCCCGCGGCCGGCGACGCCAAGGCACAGAACGTGACCGTCACGTACGCCGACTACGGCACCGCCACCGCCGTGCAGAAGCCGCCGGCGGACAAGGTCGTCGAGGCGTCCGCGCAGGTCTACGAGATGTTCAAGAACTGACCCGGTACCCGGTGGGGCGGCGGCAGGCCGTCCCACCGGGTAGGCGGATGAACCTCACGGGGATTGCGGAAGGCGACGTCAGGGAACAGAAGGGGCACGACCTCGCCGGCGATACCAGCCGGACGGGGCTCGTGCGCCGGGGCCAGCGTCAGGGCCGCGGCGCCACGCCTCCGGCGCCCTCGATGGGCCGGACGACCCACTTGGAGAGTCACGTGACCATTCGACGCTTCAGCGCCGCGGTCTTCGCCGCGACGCTGCTCACGCCGGGCCTGGCCGCCTGCAACAGCACCGGGACCGGCGAGGCGGGGGCCTCCGCGTCCCCCACGGTCTCCGGCAGCGCCGCTCCGGGCAGCGCCGCGCCGAGCGACGCCAAGCAGGCTCTGCTGAACTCCACCCGGGAGATCAGCAACGGCAACTTCCGGTTCACCATGTCCGGTGCGGGTTCGACCGCCCAGGGTCAGGTGCACGAGCCGAGCCAGAGCGCCGAGATGCGGGTGGCCATCGGTGACCCGTCGTCGGACCTGATGATGAAGCTCGACCTGATCCACTTCAAGCCGGACAGCTGGGTGAAGCTGGAGCTCAGCGGCCAGGCCGCCGGCAGCATCCCCGGCGCCAACAAGCTCGCCCTCGGTAAGTACCAGCACCTCGACCAGACCCGGATCAAGGGCAACAAGTCGCTCGGCTTCGACTTCGACAAGGTGGACCCGGCCGGCAGTGAGGTGCTGACGCAGGGCATCACCGAGGTCCGGCAGACCGGCGAGGGCAGCTACGCCGGCACGCTCGACGTGTCGAAGGCGGCCGACGCCGGCTCCGTGGACCCGAGCGTGATCACCGCGCTCGGCGCGCAGGCCAAGTCGGTGCCGTTCACCGCCAAGCTGGACCCGCAGGGCCGGCTCAGCGAGATGGTGGTCCAGATCCCGGCCGCCGGGCAGAACGCCGCGCAGGAAGTGAAGATCACCTACTCGGACTACGGCAGCGCCGCCGCCGCCCAGAAGCCCCCGGCCGACCAGGTCGTCGAGGCGCCGAAGGAGTTCTACAACCTGTTCAACTGATGCCGGACGGCGGGGCGGTTCCGGCCGCCCCGCCGTCGCGTCAGCTCTCCGCGCCCTGGCGCGCCGTGTCGATCCGGGCCCGGGCGCCGTCGAGCCAGCGCTGGCAGATGTCGGCGAGCTTCTCGCCGCGCTCCCACAGCGCCAGCGACTCCTCCAGCGAGGTGCCGCCGGCCTCCAGCCGCTCCACCACCGAGGCCAGCTCGGCGCGGGCCTGCTCGTAGCTGAGCCGCTCGTCGTTCTTCTCGTCAGTCATCGCGTCCATCCTTGCGCAGAGTCCTCAGCCGTCGACGGTCGCGGCCAGCTCGCCCTCGGCGAGGCGTACCCGGAGCGGATCGCCCTTGGCGACCTCGCCGGCCGCGCGGACCACGTGCCCGTCGGCGCGCTGCACGATCGCGTACCCGCGGTCGAGGGTGGCCGCCGGGGAGAGGGCGCGCAGCCGGGCCAGGGTGTGCCGCAGGTCGTCCGCGGCGGCCCCGAGCCGGTGGTCCAGGCAGCGGCCCGTCCGGTCCCGCAGCGCGGTGACCTCGGCGGCCCGCTGCTCCACCATCACCTGCGGTCGGGCCAGCACCGGACGGGAGCGGAGCAGGTCGAGGCGGTGCGACTCCCGGTCCACCAGGTTGCGGACCGCGCGCTCCAGCCGGGACCGGGCCTGGCCGATGAGCCGGACCTCCTCGGTGAGGTCGGGCACCACCCGCTTGGCCGCGTCGGTGGGCGTGGACGCGCGGACGTCGGCGACGTAGTCGACCAGCGGCGCGTCCGTCTCGTGGCCGATCGCGCTGACCACCGGCGTACGGCAGGCGAAGACCGCCCGGCAGAGCGCCTCGTCGGAGAAGGGGAGCAGGTCCTCGATGCCGCCGCCGCCCCGGGCCAGGATGATCACGTCGATGCTCGGGTCGGCGTCGAGGACCTTCAGCGCGTCGACGATCTGCGGCACCGCCGACGGCCCCTGCACCGCCACGTTGACCGTGCGGAACTCCACCGCCGGCCAGCGCCGCCGGGCGTTGGTCAGCACGTCCCGCTCGGCCGCCGAGGCGCGGCCGGTGATCAGGCCGACGCGCTGCGGCAGGAAGGGGGGCCGGCGCTTGCGGGACCGGTCGAAGAGCCCCTCAGCGGCGAGCAGCTTCTTGAGCTTCTCCAGCCGGGCCAGCAGCTCGCCGAGCCCCACCTGGCGGATCTCGTCGGCGCGCAGGCTCAACGTGCCCCGGGCCGCGTAGAACTCGGGCTTGGCGTGCAGCACCACCCGGGCGCCCTCGCGCAGCTCCGGGGCGCCGGAGTCGAGGACGTCCCGGTTGGTGGTGACGGTGAGGCTCAGGTCGGCGGACGGGTCGCGCAGGGTGAGGAAGACCGTGCTCGCGCCGGGACGGCGGCTGATCTGCGCGACCTGCCCGTCCACCCAGACCCAGCCGAGCCGGGCGATCCAGGCGCCGACCTTCTGGCTGACCACCCGGACCGGCCAGGGCTCCTCCGGGGTGCTGCGCGGGGCGTCGGTCACCCGCCCACCCTACGGTCAGCCCCCGACGACCTGCGGCAGCCCCGACCGGGCGACCTGCTCGCTGCGGCTGGTGAGCACCAGCGGCCCCGCTCCGTGATCGTGACGGTGTTGTGGTACGGGTCGCAGCCGCTGCCGCCGGAAAACCGGGCACGTACGATGGGCGGGTGACCCAGGCTGGAACCACCCCCCGGACCGGCAAGCGCGTGCTCCTGGCCAAGCCCCGCGGCTACTGCGCGGGCGTGGACCGGGCGGTGCAGACCGTCGAGGAGGCGCTCAAGCTCTACGGCGCCCCGATCTACGTGCGTAAGCAGATCGTGCACAACAAGCACGTGGTGCAGACCCTGGAGGCCCGGGGCGCGATCTTCGTGGAGGAGAACGAGGAGGTGCCGGAGGGCTCGACCGTCATCTTCTCCGCGCACGGCGTCGCCCCGGAGGTCTACGAGCAGGCGCGGGAGCGCTCGCTCAAGGCGATCGACGCGACCTGCCCGCTGGTCACCAAGGTGCACCACGAGGCGAAGCGATTCGCCGCCGAGGACTACGACATCCTGCTGATCGGCCACGAGGGGCACGAGGAGGTCGTCGGCACCGCCGGTGAGGCCCCCGCCCACATCCAGCTGGTGGACGGCCCCGACGACGTCGACAAGGTCACCGTCCGGGACCCGAGCAAGGTCGTCTGGCTCTCCCAGACCACCCTGTCGGTGGACGAGACGCTGGAAACCGTGGCCCGGCTCAAGCAGCGCCTGCCGCTGCTCCAGTCGCCGCCCAGCGACGACATCTGCTACGCCACCTCCAACCGTCAGCACGTGGTCAAGGAGTTCGCCCCCGAGTGCGACGTGGTGATCGTCGTCGGCTCGCGGAACTCCTCCAACTCGGTGCGGCTGGTCGAGGTGGCCCTGGACGCCGGCGCCCGCGCCGGGCACCTGGTCGACTTCGCGCACGAGATCGACGACGCCTGGCTGGCCGGGGCCGGCACGGTCGGCGTGACCTCCGGCGCCAGCGTGCCCGACGAACTGGTCCAGGAGGTGCTGGCCCACCTGGCCGAGCGGGGCTTCACCGACGTCGAGGAGATCGTCACCGCCAACGAGCGGCTGACCTTCTCGCTGCCGCAGGAGCTCAAGCGCGACATGAAGGCCGCGGCGGCCCGGGGCTGAGCGGGAACGGTCCGGGCCCGCGCTGCGTCCCATCCGGTATGAGAAGCATTCGTCTCACCCTCTCCGTCCTGGTCGTCTGCACGGCCCTGACCGCCTGCGGCGGCGGGGACGGCGTCGGCGCCCCCGATCCGACGGGAGCGCCCTCGCCCGTGACCGGACCGCCCACCGCGTCGCCGTCGGCCAGCCCCGACCCGGGCGACGCCAGCACCGCTCCGCCGCCGCCGACCCGGCCGAAGCGTCCCGGTGGCGGCCCCACCCTGCCGCCACCCGCCGGTGACACCACGCTCACCGGGACGGTGACCTCCGGCGTGGAGCCGGGCTGCCTGCTGCTCGACGGCTACCTGCTGCTCGGCGGGCCGCGCGATGTGCTGGCCTCGGGTGCCCGGGTCACCGTCAGCGGTCGCGCGCAGCCGGACACCGTCACCACCTGCCAGGAGGGCATCCCCTTCATGGTGGAGTCCGCCCGCCGCTCCTGACCGGGTGCACGGGCCCGGAGCGGTGGAACAGCTCCGTCCCCGGGCCCGCGGGGGAGCCGTCCGGGGCCGGGCGCGGTGCGCCGCAGGGGCCTGGGACGGGGCGGCGCCCGCCGCCGTCGGCCGGCAACACGGGAGCCCGCCCCCTGGCGGGGACGGGCTCCGGTGTTCCGTGCGGGTCGGGTCAGTTCACGGCGCCGATGGAGACGGCGCCGCGGCCGACGACCGCGCCCTCGCTGGTGACCACGGCCAGCTCGCCGTAGAGCGCCCGGCCGGCGGCCGGAGTGGACTGCGCCGTCACCGTGCCGGTGAGGGTTCCGGTCGCCCCGTGGGCCAGGGTGAGCGGCGTGGCCGCGGTCGAGAGGGTCCCCAGCTCCGGCGCCGAGAACGAGTCCCGGTAGTCGTACGCGGTGCTACCGCCGGCCCCGTCGACCGCGTAGCCCTCGACGACCACCCGGTAGGTGCCCGCCGCCGGGTTGGCGATGGTCACCGCCTCCTCCGAGTCGCCGTCGGCGGCCTGTCCGACGGGGGTGGTGCCCCGGAAGACGTACAGGTCGAGGTCGGCGGCGGCGTTGGCCGGGTTGCCGATCCGGGCGGTGAAGCTGGTCGCACCGGCCGGCACCTCGACGGTGAACTCCTGCGACGCGCCCTCGGCGATGGTCGGCCGGTCGTTCCGGACGCTGGAGAGCGGGCCGCCCTGGCCGGTCACCGTGACCGGGCCGAAGGTGTTGGTCAGGTTCCAGGTCACCGGCGTGGCCTCGCCGGCGTCGACGGTCGGCAGCTCGACCACGGCCGGCTCGACCGCGACGCCCTGGATCCGGGCCGTGAGCTGGAACGGGTTGTTCAGCGCCGGCGAGGTACGCCGCGACTCGACCTCGATCTCCCAGACCCCGGCGATCGGGTTCTGGTAGTCCCGCTCCTGCGGCTTGCAGGTTTTGGCGTCCGAGAAGTTGGTGAAGCAGGCGAGGCTGGAGGTGCTCTCCACCGGCACGCCGTACGGGTTGAAGGCGATGAAGCGGGTCTGCGAGCCGGTGGCGATGCCGGAGAGGTTCACCTGCAGCGCCCCGGCACCCGGCGGCACGGTCACGAAGTACGACGTGAAGCCGTTGCGGTCCACCGAGCCCTCGGCCGAGAACGCGTAGTTCGGCTTGCGGGTGTCGACGGACGCGACCACCACGAGGGAGACCTCGAAGTCGACCGCGTTGGTCTTCGGGTCGTCGACCAGCATCAGGGCGCCGTGCGCGCCCGCCGTCTTCGCCTTGGCGGTGACGGTGACGGTGACGGCCCTGTTGAGCGGCAGCGAGACGGTCTTCGGCGCCGTGAAGGTGCCGTCGTTGCCCCGCAGCGTGAGGTTGTGCTGGACCGTGCCGGCCGGACCGCTGGTGCGGGTGAGCGTGACCCGGTAGGTCCTGCTCTGGCCGACCCGCTGGCCGCCCTCGGCCGACGCGCAGCGGTTGTAGACGCCGGCGCCCCGGTTCGGGGTGCTCAGCTGCTCCGACAGCACCGTGCAGACCGGGGCCTGCGAGTCGTAGGAGCGGGTCTCGACGCCCTTGCGCAGCAGCTTCCAGGCGCCGGGCACGTTGACCATGCCGTAGCCCTGGCCGTACGTCGGAACGCCCTTGATCGGCTTGGCCGAGCTGTACAGGGCCCGGCGCAGCGCGGCCGGAGTGACGCCCTTGTCGGTCGCCTTGGCGGCCGACAGCAGCAGCGCGGCGGCGCCGGCGGCCTGCGGGGAGGCCATCGAGGTGCCGTTGAACATGCCGTAGCCGGCGGGCAGGCCGTAGCCGGCCTCGGCGACGGGTCCACCGGGCTGCCACACGGGGATGGTGGAGATGGCGGAGCCGGGGGCGGCGATGTTCGGCTTGAAGCCGCCGTCCTCGCGCGGGCCGCGCGAGGAGAAGTTGAACAGGGCGTTCTTCGCCCGCACCACCGAGCCGTAGTTGGCCAGCCAGGTCTCCTTGCTGATGCTGGCCGCGGTGCTGATCACGTTGGCGGCCACCGAAGGGTCGCCGACGGTGTTCAGGCCCGGACCGCTGTTGCCGGCCGAGATGACCAGCTGCACTCCGTAGGTGGTGATCAGGTTGTTGTAGAGCTCCGCGCGGGCGTTGTTGCCGTCGTTCAGCGCCGGCAGGCCGCCGATCGACATGTTGACCACGTCGACCTTCCGGTTGATCACCAGGTCGGCCATGCCGGTGGTGAGCGCCGCGTAGGTGCAGCCGCCACCCCAGGTGCAGGCGCGGGAGGAAACCAGCTTCGCGCCGGGCGCCGCCCCGTCGAAGGCGTCGTTGCCCAGCATGTCGTTGGCGGCGGTGATGCCGGCGACGTGGCTGCCGTGCGCGTCCTCGACGATGCCGATGTTGACGTAGTCGACCAGGCCCGGGCCGCCGACCGGCGCGGTGTCGACGTCCTCGCGGTACTCGACCACGAACGGCAACTGCTCCCGGACCTCGGTCGCCGGGTTGTCGGTGCCGAAGTGCCCGACGTCGAACTTCTCCTTGTAGGGCCGCATCAGGGCCTCGTCGGTGAAGTCCCGGTCCAGGTCGGTGTCGACCCAGACGTCGTTGGTGGCGGGCTGGTAGAGCACACCCCACACGTCGGTGGTGTCGCCGTCCCGGTTGACGTCCCCGCCCGGGTCACTGCCGGCCGTGATCGACTCGCGGAACGTGCTGAAGCGGTAGGTCCCCGCGGGAGCGGTCCAGGTGACGCCGGCCGAGGTGAACGACGGGCCGGTCACCTCGGTGACCATCGGACGCCAGGTGGCGTCCTCGAACGGGCTCGTGGCGGTGACCCAGTCGACGATCTTGCGCTCGCCGCTGGTGGTCCGCTGGAGTGCCGGGTGGTCCAGGTCCACACCGGAGTCCATGATGCCGATGGTGACGCCCCGGCCGTCCCACTCCGGGTGCTGCTCGACGAAGCGGACGGCACCGGTCTCGTTGGTTGGCATGTAGGGGTTGGCGGCGCGGGTGGCGTCGCTCGGCCCGGGGAGGGTCGTGCCCTGCTTCGCCGCCGTCCGCCCGGAGGGCGCGACCTCCGGCTTCGGGTCGGGCCGCTGGATCTTCTCGTCCAGGTCGACGGCCGAGACGCCGGGCAGCGTGGCGGCCTTGACCACCTTGCCGGTGGGCACCTGGGCCAGGACGTAGCCGATGGTGTCGTACCGCGCGGTGACGGCGGCGCCGAGGCCCTTCAGGTCGTCGGCGACGTCCTTGGCCTCGCCCTGCTCGGTTGCGACGATCAGGGTGACGGTCGGGGCCATGCTGGCCTCTGCCTCGGCCAGCAGCTTGGCGTCGTGCGATCCCAGCGCCTCCACGGGGGTGGTCGGTGCGGTGCCGGGTCCGGATGGTGCGGCGCTCGCGGTCGCGGCACCGCCCGCGACGGTCACGGCGCTGGCCGCCACTACCGACGCGAAGAGCGCGGCGCTGGTACGCCGGCTCAGGTTTCGAGGTTTGCTCACGTTCTCTTTCCTCCAGAGAACAGGGCCCTCAGATGCAGGGCACGCGTGAGCGCATCCTTCGGGACATCGACAGTGGATGTCACTACCCGTAGGCTCTATGTGACCTTCTCGTGACATGCTCGGGCGCGCATTGTCACATCCGAGGTGGTAGCGGAGACTCGCGATCCACCCTCGACGGCATGCCGCCGTCCACCGGCTCGAGCAGCTCAGGGGCCTGCGGCTGGCGAGGCGCCACCTCGACCTGTGCCGGGGCGGCCAGTTCCCGGTCGGAGACGCCCAGCTCGGCGAGCTTGCGCGCGCTGACCAGCACCCGCGCCTCCAACGAACCGACCGCCCGGTTGTACGCGGTCACCGCCCCACCGAGCGAGGCGCCCAGCTTGCCGACATGGTCGCCCAGCGTGGACAGTCGCCCGTACAGCTCGCGGGCCAGCGAGTGGACGGCGACGGCGTTGCGGGCCAACGCCTCCTGCCGCCACGAGTACGCCACCGTGCGCAGCAGCGCCACCAGGGTGGCCGGGGTCGCCAGCACCACGTTGCGGGCGAACGCGTGCTCCAGCAGCGTCGGATCCCGCTGCAACGCCACGTCCAGGAACGGGTCGGCCGGCACGAAGAGCACCACGAACTCGGGAGTGGACTCGAAGGCCGCCCAGTAGGTCTTCGCGGCCAGCGCGTCCACGTGCCCGCGCAGGTGCTTGGCGTGCAGGTCGAGGTGGCTGTCCCGGCCCCGCTCGTCGCGCGCCTCCATCGCGGTCAGGTAGGCGTCGAACGGCGCCTTCGCGTCGACCACCACGGTGCGTCCGCCGTGCAGCCGGACCACCAGGTCCGGGCGTACCCCCTGGTGGTCGGTGGCGGCGGTGACCTGCTCGTTGAAGTCGCAGTGCTCCAGCAGGCCGGCGGCCTCGACGATCCGGCGCAGCTGGTGCTCGCCCCACCGCCCCCGCACCTGGGGCGCGCGCAGCGCCGCCACCAGCTGCTTGGTCTCGGTGCGCAGCTCGCCGGAGACGGTGCTCATCGCGCGGACCTGCTCCCGCAGCTCGGCGTAGGCGTCGACCCGGTGGTGCTCCAGCTCGGCCACCCGCTGCTCGTAGCGGCGCAGGGTGTCGTGCAGCGGGGCCACCGCCCGGGCCACCGCCTCCTGCGACTGCGCGGTCGCCTCGTAGCTGAGCGCCCGCATCGACTGCTCCAGCCGACCCTCGCCCTCGCGGGTGGCCGCCAGGGTCGCCTCCAGCCGGGCGATCTCCGTCGCCGACCGGGCCCGGGCCGCGTACCAGCCCAGCGCGGCGCCCGCGACGAGGCAGACGACCACCACGGCCAGCGTCGAGAAGTCCATCACCAGAGCTTGCCAAACGGGTACGACCCCACGCCTGCGGGTACGTTCAGCGGCATGGAACTTCTGCTCGTGGCGATTCTCGTGGCCCTCCTGGTCGGCGGGTTCGTCTGGTGGCGGCGGGAGCAGGCGGCCCGGGAGGCGCGCAGCCTCGCCGACGTCCGCGCCGACGCCCAGCGCTGGTACGAGCGCCTCGGCGGCCAGGTGATGAACCTGCACGGCGACGACCCCGCCGTACGCCAGGCGCTGGTGGACGCGGCGGAGCGTTACAACGCCGCCGGCAGCCAGTTGGAGCAGGCCGGGACGGTCCGGCAGTACCGGCTGGCCCGGGAGACCGCGCTGGAGGGGCTGGCCTACGCCCGCGCGGCGCGGGTGGCGCTGGGCCTGGACCCGGGGCCGGAGCTGCCGCCGCTGGCCGCCGCGCAGGGCGCCGGCGAGTTGACCAGGGAACGCCAGGTGCAGGTGCAGGGGGAGACGTTCAAGGCCGGCCCGCAGCCGGGCCGGGACACGCCCTACTACCACCCGGGTGGGCGTTTCCAGGGCCGGCCGGTGCCGGCCGGCTGGTACTCCACCCCGTGGTGGAAGACCGCGCTGGGCGCGGGGGCCGGCGTGATCGGCGGCATGCTGATCGCCGACGCGCTCTTCTCGCCCGCCTTCGCCGACCCGGGCTACGGCTACGAGGCCGGCTACCAGGAGGGCTACGACGACGCCCAGGGCGCGGACCAGGGCGACTTCGGCGCCGGCGACCAGGCGGGCGACTTCGGCGCCGGCGACTTCGGCGGCGGGGACTTCGGTGGCGGCGACATCTGACCGCCCCCAGCCCGACCGCCCCGGGCGGGGTCAGCCGGTGTTGCGCATGCCGGCGGCGATGCCGTTGACCGTGGTGAGGAGGGCCCGCTCCAGGGCCGTACCGTCGTTCGGGGCGCGGCGGCCGCCCGGCGCGGTCGCCACCGCGCGCCCGGCGGCCCCGGAGTCCCGGTACTGCCGCAGCAGCGCCACCTGGAGGTGGTGCAGCGGCTCCAGGTAGGTGTCCCGCACCGCGAGGGTGCGCTGGAGCACCGGCGAGTTCTCCAGCAGGGCCGGAGTGGCGGTCACCGCCAGCACCTCCTGCTTGGTCAGCTCGTACTCCTGCTCGATCTTGGCGAAGATCGGGTGCAGCTGCTCCGGGACCAGGGTCTCCACGTAACGGCGGGCGATGCTCAGGTCGGTCTTGGTGAGCATCATCTCGACGTTCGACAGGAACGTGCGGAAGAAGTGCCAGTTCCGGTTCATCTCGGCGAGCACGTCCTCCAGCCCGGCCGCCCGCGCCGCCGCCAGCCCGGAGCCGACACCGAACCAGCCCGGCACGATCTGCCGGGTCTGGGTCCAGCCGAACACCCACGGGATGGCCCGCAGCCCGGCGAGCCCGGCCCCCGTGTTGGGACGCTTCGCCGGCCGGGAGCCGATGTTGAGCGCGCCGAGCAGCTCGGTGGGGGTGGAGGCCCAGAAGTACGCCGGCAGGTCCGGGTCCTCGACCAGCGAGCGGTACGACCGGAACGCGGACTCGGAGACCACGTCCATCGCCGCGTCCCAGCGCTCCAGCATCTCGGCCGGCTGTCGGGGCGCGGTGTGCAGCAGCGTCGCCTGGAGCACCGCGGCGACGGTCAGCTCCAGGTTCTCCCGGGCCAGCGCCGGCAGCGTGTACTTGTCGGAGATGACCTCGCCCTGCTCGGTCACCTTGATCGCGCCGTCGAGGGTGCCGTACGGCTGGGCCAGGATGGCCTCGTGGGTGGGGCCGCCGCCCCGCCCGACCGTGCCGCCGCGGCCGTGGAAGAGCCGCAGGTGCACCCCGTGCCGGGCGGCCACGTCCCGCAGCGCGCGCTGCGCCCGGTGGATCGACCACTGGCTGGTGGTGATGCCGGCCTCCTTGTTGGAGTCGGAGTAGCCCAGCATCACCTCCTGCACGTCGCCCCGGGCCGCCACCAGCGCCCGGTACGCGGGCAGCGACAGCAGCTCGTCCAGCAGCTCGCCGCCGGCGTTCAGCTCGGACGGGGTCTCCAGCAGCGGCACGATGCCGATCCGCGCCCGGCCGCTGTGCACGTCGATCAGGCCGGCCTCGCGGGCCAGCACCACCGCGGCGAGCACGTCGTCCACGCCGAGGGTCATCGAGATGATGTACGACTCGATCACCTCGGCGCCGAACCGGTCCTGCGCCTCCCGGATCGCGCCGAACACGTCGAACGTCTTCTGCGCGGCCTCGGTCAGCGGGGTGTCCACGGTGGAGAGCGGGCGGCGGCCGGTCAGCTCGTCGGCGAGCAGCTTGGTGCGCTCCAGCCGGCTCAGCGCCGGATAGTCCGACACCTCGCCGACGGCCGCGTAGAGCTGGCCGAGCACCTCGTGGTGCTTCTCGGCGTGCTCCCGGACGTCCATCGTGGCCAGGTGCAGGCCGCACGCGGAGACCGTACGGATGGTGGAGGCGAGCCGGCCGACGGCGGTGAGCTGCCCGGAGTTGCGGGCCAGCGAGGCGCGCAGCAGCTCCAGGTCGGCGATCAGCTCGGCGGAGCCGCGGTAGTCACGGCCGGGCACGTGCGGGGTGCCCCGGCGCAGCCGCTCCCGGGTGTTGGCCAGCTTCGCCTTCACGCACCGGGCCTTCAACCGGTACGGCTCCTCGGCGTTGACCCGGCGGAACCGGGGCGCCACCTCGGGCAGCGCGTCCAGGTCGGCGGCGAGGCTGGCGGAGAGGTCCAGCGACACGGCGCGCAGCCGGCGGGAGACGGACACCTCGTTGATCAGGTGTTCCATCGCCGCTTCGGTCGCGGCGATGCCGTGCTCGTGCTGGATCTGGAGCACCTCGCGGGTGACCGTCGGGGTGACGAACGGGTTGCCGTCCCGGTCGCCGCCGATCCAGGTGCCGAAGGTCAGCGGACGGGCCGTCGGCGAGGTCTCCACGCCGAGGGTGCGCAGCGTGTCGGCCAGGTCGTCGAGCACCTGCGGCGCGGCCTCGGCGTACAGGTCGCGCAGGTAGTAGATGGCGTTGCGGGCCTCGTCGGTCGGGTCCGGCCGGTCCAGCCGCAGCTCGTCGGTCTGCCACATCAGGTCGAGCAGCTCGGCCAGGCGCCGGTTGGCCGGCCCCTCGTCGCTGGCGCCGTAGAGGATGGCGTTGGCCGTCTCGGTGTCCAGCTCGTCGGCGATCGCGCGGAGCTTGGACAGGATCGAGCGGCGGGCCGCCTCGGTGGGGTGGGCGGTGAAGACGGGGCGTACCGCGAGCCGCCGCGCCGCGGCGGCGATCTCCTCGGCCGGCACCCCGCGCTCGGCGATCATCTTGGCCGCCTGGTCCAGCCAGCCGCCGTGGGTGGCCCGGCGCCGTCGCAGGTCCCGGGCCCGGTGCACCTGCTCGGTGATGTTGGCCAGGTGGAAGTAGGTGGAGAAGGCGCGGGCCAGCTTGGTGCCGGTGGTGACGTCGAGCCCACCGAGCCGCTGCGCGGCGGCCGGGGCGTCGGAGCGGACCTGGGCGCGGATCTCCTCGACCAGGTCGAGCAGGGGTCGGCCCTCCTGGCGAGCCAGGGTCTGGCCGAGCAGGGTGCCGAGGCGGCGGATGTCGGCCCGCAGCGCGGCGTCCGGGCCGTCGTGATCGTGCTGGTCGGTCACGGGTGCGCTCCTTACGTGAGTACGAAGGACAGCGCTGTCCGACTCCCTCGATCGTATCGGCGTCGGCCCCGGATGTAAGGAGGACCCCCTGTGATCACCACCGCCAGAACGGCCACCTGGGCGAGGCCGGCCGGAAAATTCGTTGGTCGCGGCGGCTAGCGTCCCACCATGACGTCTCCGAGCTCTCCCGCCAAGCCCGAGCCGGGGGACCGGGTCGCGGTCGTCTCACCCTCCGCCGGCCTGCCGGGTCTCTTTCCCCACGTGTACGAGCTGGGCCTGCGCCGGCTGCGCGAGGAGTTCGGCCTGGAGCCGGTGGAGTACCCCACCACCCGGGCGACGGGAGCCGGTCCACGGGAGCGGGCCCGGGACCTGACCTCGGCCTTCGCCGACCCGACGATCACCGCGGTGCTCGCCACGGTGGGCGGCGACGACCTGATCACCGTCACCCCGTACCTCGACGACGACGTGCTGCGGGCCAACCCGAAGCCGTACTTCGGCTACTCGGACAACACCAACGTCCTCAACCACCTGTACCGGCTGGGGATCGTGGCGTACCACGGTGGGTCGGTGCTGGTGCACCTCGGCCGGCCCGGCAAGCCGCACCCGCTGACCTTCGACTCGCTGCGGGCCGCCCTCTTCACCTCCGGCTGGTACGAACTCACCCCGGCCCCGGAGTGGGGCGACGAGCCGGGGGACTGGCGCGACCCGGCGTCGCTGGCGCGCGAACCGGAGATGCTCCCCGGCTACGGCTGGCGGTGGCAGGGGCCGGCCCGCGTCGTGCGGGGGCGCACCTGGGGCGGCTGCCTGGAGATCCTGCACTGGCTGATGGCCACCGACCGGGTCCCCTCCGCCGCCGAGCTGGCCGGGTCGGTGCTGGTCGTCGAGACCTCCAACGAGCTGCCCACGGCGCGGGAGGTGTTCCGCATCGTGCGCAACATGGGGGAGCGGGGCCTGCTCGCCGCCTTCCCGGCGATCGTCGTCGGCCGACCCAAGGCGTGGGACTTCGACCGGCCGCTGTCGGTGCCGGAGCGGCTGTCGTGGGGCGAGGCGCAGCGGGAGGCGATCACCCGGGCGCTCGCGCCCTACCAGCCGGACGCGGTGGTGGTCTTCGACGTCGACCTCGGCCACACCGACCCGCAGCTGATCATCCCGTACGGCGGCGAGATCCGGGTGGACGGCGTCGAGCGCCGCATCTCGGTGCGCTACTGACGAGCCGGAGCGCAGTCCGACGCCTGAGTGCGCCGCGAAGCCGCAACATCAACTCCAGTTACGCGACATTGCGGTGTTCGGTTGTCTCGGATACCGCCACATCGCGGTGAATGGAGTGGACCTTGACCGGGGCGGCACCGACCCGGCCCGGGCACGCCGGGCAGGTCGGCGAGGCGGTCCAGCGGGGTGCCGGCGAGGGATCTGTCCCGCCCCGCCGCCTCCGGCCGCGAATCCGAGCAATTTTCTTCAAGACCTCCCGGGGCGGTCCGCCGGAGGATGGAACACGTCAGCCGGAGGGGCCGCCACGGGACGGCGGTCGAAGCGGGGCACGCGGACCTTTTCGGGGAGGTCCGACGCCTCACCCGCCGGGCCTGCGGCGGCCCGTCCCCCAGCCGGGCCACCCGGAGGTGTCGCACGCTTCCGTGCGGCACCTCCGCCGGCCGCTCGCCGCGCCGACACCGCCGCGACCGCGCTCCGCGGGGGTCAGGCCGGATCGGTCGCGGTGAGGAGTTGCCGCAGCCGCGCGGGTGGGTGACCCACCTGGTCGCGGACCACCCGGGTCAGGTGTGCCTGGTCGGCGAAGCCGTACTCGCTGGCCAGCGTGCCGAGCGGCGGGCCGTCCGGCTCGGCGAGGGTGTCCAGCACCGCGCGTACCCGCAGCCGGTTCCGGTACGCGGTCAAGCTGCTGCCGGTCATCCGCTGGAACACCCGGCTGAGGTGGTGCGGCGAGCTGCCGACCTCCCGGGCCACCTCGTCGAGGCCGAGCGTGAAGCCGGAGTTGGCGAGCACCTCGCGGGCCCGGTCCGCCAGCCGCCGGTGGGCGGCCAGCGTGGCCGGTCGCCGCCGGACGGCCCGCTCCACCTCCGCGCCCGCGTCCTCCGCGTCGGCGCTGTACGACAGCAGGCGGGCCAGGAACCGGTGCAGCCGCTCGGCCATCTCGAACCCGTCCAGTCCGCGCCGGCACTCGGCCACCAGCAGCCGGTGCGCCAGGTCCAGCGCCGGGTCGGAGCTGCCCGACCAGCCGGCCCGGTCCACCCAGCGGGCCGCGTCCGGTCGCTCGGCCAGCACCTCGGGGTCGATCTCCAGGCAGGTGTACGAGTCACCGCAGCCGAACGGGTGCGCCACCGCCATCTCGTCGCCGGGTCGGGTGAGCAGCACGGAGGTGGCGTCGGAGACGCCGGTGCGGCCGTTCAGCCAGCGCCGGTACGCCCCGGAGCGGCCAAGGAGGATCTTGTGCGTGTCCTCCGCCACGGGCTGCGTCCAGCCGTGGTCCTCCACGATGCAGCGCACCTGGTAGATCAGCATTCCGTCCGGGTGGCCCAGCACCCGCCACCGCGCCGGGGTGGTCCTGCGACGCGGGTCACTGCCGACTCCCTCAGCGGGCATCGTTCTCCCCAGGCTCACGTCGCCGGCACGGCGACCGATCGTTCCCAGGAGAGATAGTGTCGAGTCACAAACCCCCCGTCCAGCCCTGGACGCGGGGTGATCGTCGTGCCATCAGCGGGAAGTGATCACGCATGCTCACCGGACTGTTCTCCGCCGCCCTGGCCGATCCCGGGCTCGCCCGGGCGCGTGACCTGGCGCGCTCCGGTGCCGCCCAGGTGGACGGCCTCGACCTGACCGCCCCGGCGGCGCTGCGCCCGTTCGCGGTCGCCGCCGTCGCCGCCGACGAACCGACGGGCGGCGCGGGCCGGCCCGTGCTGGCTGTGACGGCCACCACCCGCGAGGCCGACGACCTGGCCTCGGCGCTGGGCAGCCTGCTCCCGCCGGAGCAGGTGGCGGTCTTCCCGTCCTGGGAGACGCTGCCGCACGAGCGGCTCTCACCCCGCTCCGACACCGTGGGCCGGCGGCTGGCCGTGCTGCGCCGGCTGGCGCACCCGGACTCGGCCGACGCGCACGGCCGCACCGGCCCGCTGCGGGTCGTCGTCGCGCCGGTCCGGTCGCTGCTGCAACCGCAGCTCAAGGGGCTCGGCGACCTGGAGCCGGTGCAGCTGGGCACCGGTGAGGAGGCCGACCTGGAGGAGGTGGCCCGCCGGCTCACCGACATGGCGTACGCCCGGGTCGACCTGGTCACCAAGCGGGGCGAGTTCGCAGTGCGCGGCGGCATCCTGGACGTCTTCCCGCCCACCGACGAGCACCCGTCCCGGGTCGAGTTCTGGGGCGACGAGGTGGAGGAGATCCGCACCTTCGCCGTGGCCGACCAGCGGACCATCGAGCCGGTGCCGCAGCTGTGGGCGCCGCCGTGCCGGGAGCTGCTGCTCACCCCGGCGGTGCGCGGCCGGGCCGCCGCCCTGGCCCAGGAGCACCCGGAGCTGGCCGAGATCCTCGACAAGCTGGCCGAGGGCATCCCGGTGGAGGGGATGGAGTCGCTGGTGCCGGCGCTGCTCGGCGACGAGAGCCTGGAGCTGCTGCTGGACACCATGCCGGCCGGCACCCACGTACTGCTCTGCGACCCGGAGCGGATCCGCACCCGGGCGCACGACCTGGTCCGTACCTCCGAGGAGTTCCTCCAGGCCAGCTGGGCCGCGGCCGCCGTCGGCGGCCAGGCCCCGGTCGACCTCGGCGCCGCCGCCTTCAAGACCCTGGCCGACGTACGCGCCCGCGCCCGCGCCCTGCGCCAGCCCTGGTGGACGCTCGCCCCGTTCGGCCTGGTCGAGGCGGACGCGGCCCCGACCCGGCAGCCCTGGGAGGACGCGCCCACCGAGGTCGACGTCACCCCCGACGACGCGATCGCGGTGACCCTGGCCGCGCAGCCGGCCCCGCTCTATCACGGCGAGACCGCGCGGGTGGTCGACGACCTGAAGCGCTGGGCCGGCGAGGGCTGGTCGATCGCGCTGGTCTTCGAGGGTCACGGCCCCGCCCAGCGGGCGGTGGAGGTGCTCCGCGACGCCGGCCTCGGCGCCCGGCTCACCGAGGAGGTCCCGGCCGCGCCCGTCCCCGGCGAGGTGCTGGTCAGCTGCGGCTGCCTCACCGCCGGTTTCGTCGACGAGGCGTCCCGGTTCGTGCTGCTCACCGGCAACGACGTGACCGGCGGTCGGGGCACCTCGACCCGGGACATGCGCAAGATGCCGAGCCGGCGGCGCAACACCATCGACCCGCTGGAGCTCAAGGCCGGCGACCACGTGGTGCACGAGCAGCACGGCATCGGCCGCTACATCGAGCTGGTGCAGCGCACCGTCAACGGCGCCAGCCGGGAGTACCTGGTCATCGAGTACGCCGCGAGCAAGCGCGGCCAGCCCGGCGACCGGCTCTTCGTCCCCACCGACCAGCTCGACCAGCTCTCCCGCTACGTCGGTGGCGAGCAGCCGACCCTGCACAAGATGGGCGGCTCGGACTGGCAGAAGTCGAAGGCCCGGGCCCGTAAGGCGGTCAAGGAGATCGCCGCGCAGCTGATCCAGCTCTACGCCGCCCGCAAGGCGTCCAAGGGGCACTCGTTCGGACCGGACACCCCGTGGCAGCGGGAGCTGGAGGACGCCTTCCCCTGGCAGGAGACGCCGGACCAGCTCGCCGCGATCGAAGAGGTCAAGCGGGACATGGAGCAGACGGTGCCGATGGACCGGCTGATCTGCGGCGACGTCGGCTACGGCAAGACCGAGATCGCGGTCCGGGCGGCGTTCAAGGCGGTGCAGGACGGCAAGCAGGTGGCGGTGCTGGTGCCGACCACGCTGCTGGTGCAGCAGCACTACAACACCTTCGCCGAGCGGATGAGCCAGTTCCCGGTGCAGATCCGGCAGCTGTCCCGGTTCCAGACGCCGAAGGAGTCCGAGCGGACCCTGGAGATGGTGGCCGACGGGACGGTGGACATCGTCATCGGCACCCACCGGCTGCTCCAGACGGCCACCCGGTTCAAGCAACTCGGCCTGGTCATCGTCGACGAGGAGCAGCGCTTCGGCGTCGAGCACAAGGAGCACCTGAAGAGCCTGCGCGCCTCGGTCGACGTGCTGAGCATGTCGGCCACCCCGATCCCGCGGACCCTGGAGATGGCGATCACCGGGATCCGGGAGATGTCGACCATCGCCACCCCGCCGGAGGAGCGGCACCCGGTGCTCACCTTCGTCGGGGCGTACGACGACCGGCAGGTGGCCGCCTCCATCCACCGCGAGCTGCTCCGCGACGGGCAGGTCTTCTACCTGCACAACCGGGTCGAGTCGATCGACCGGGCGGCCCGCCGGATTCGGGAGCTGGTGCCCGAGGCGCGGGTGGCGGTGGCGCACGGCCAGATGGGCGAGGAGGCCCTAGAGAAGGTGATGGTCGGCTTCTGGGAGAAGGAGTTCGACGTGCTGGTCTGCACCACGATCGTGGAGTCCGGCATCGACATCCCGAACGCCAACACGCTGATCGTGGAGCGGGCCGACCTGCTCGGCCTGGCCCAGCTGCACCAGATCCGCGGCCGGGTCGGCCGGGGCCGGGAGCGGGCGTACGCGTACTTCCTCTACCCGCCGGAGAAGCCGCTGACCGAGCACGCCCACGAGCGGCTGGCCACCATCGCCCAGCACACCGAGCTGGGCGCCGGCATGTACGTGGCGATGAAGGACCTGGAGATCCGGGGCGCCGGCAACCTGCTCGGCGGCGAGCAGTCCGGGCACATCGAGGGCGTCGGCTTCGACCTGTACGTCCGAATGGTCGGCGAGGCGGTGTCGGCGTTCAAGGGCGAGCGCACCGAGGAGGAGGTCGACGTCAAGATCGACCTTCCGATCGACGCGCACCTGCCGCACGACTACGTCGGCGTGGAGCGGCTGCGCCTGGAGATGTACCGCAAGCTCGCCGAGGCCCGGGACGCGGAGCGACTGGGCGAGGTGGTCGCCGAGATGACCGACCGGTACGGCGAGCCGCCGGCCCCGGTGCAGAACCTGGTCGCGGTGGCCCGGTTCCGCCTGCTGGCCCGCCGGTACGGCCTGACCGACGTCTCCATGCAGGGCAAGCACATCCGGTTCGGCCCGCTGCCGCTGCCCGACTCGAAGCAGCTGCGGCTCAAGCGGTACCACCCGGACTCGGTCTACAAGTCCGCGCTCGACCAGGTCAGCGTGCCCCGGCCGAGCACCCGCCGGGTCGGTGGCGAGCCGCTGCGCGACCAGGCGTTGCTGGAGTGGTGCGCGCAGCTCCTCAGCGACGTGCTGGGCGAGCCCGAGGAGCGGGCCGGTTCTGCCCGCCCCGCAGTGGCGAGCGGAAGGTGACACGGCGAGCCGGCCGCGCTGGCCGGGGCGCGGTCGTGAGCCCGGTGCGCTCGTGGTGGGCGGCGTCACACCACCGGGTGGGGCATGAGAGAGTGACCGGCATGCGTGCACGCCGTCTCATCGCCGCCGCCAGCGTCGCGGCTCTCGGTGTCCTCTCCCTCGCCGCCTGCGGCAAGTCCTCGCCGGACGTGGCCGCGTACGTCGGTGACCGCACCTACTCCCTGGACCGGGTGGACGCGGTCTACGACGAGGCCCAGGCGAGGTACGCGGAGGTGATGCGCCAGGGCGCGGCCCAGGCCGGGGTCACCCCGGAGCCGGAGGAGCTCCGCTCGGCGGTGACCCGGCAGGACGTGGTGGACCTGCTGGTCAGCATCGAACTGGGCAAGCGGATCGCGGCCGAGCAGGGCATCCAGGTCTCCGACCAGATCACCCCGGAGCAGATCGCCGAGTCGCTGAAGATGCCGCCGCAGGCCGAGTACGCCCAGCTCTGGGGCGAGTGGGCCGACCTGTCCCTGGCCCTGGGTCAGAAGCTGCCGCCGGCCGAGCTGAGCGACGAGTCGCTGATGAAGGTCTACCGCGCCATCGAGCGGACCGGCGAGATCCAGCCCAACGCCTCCGTCCAGCAGGTGCGCCAGCTGTTCGGGCAGGCCGACTTCGTCCGGGCCGGCACGGCGATCAGCGTCGCCCTCCAGGCCGAGGCCGAGGAGGTCGACCTCACCGTCAACCCGCGCTACGACCGGCTGGGCGTCCCGTCCTGGGTGAGCAAGGGCCAGGAGGTCATCTTCTACGCCCTGCCGTACGTCGAGTCGACCGGCCCGGTGACCGACATCTCCACCCCGGAGCCGGTCGTCACCCCGGCCGAGCCGACCGCCCCGGTGCAGCCCTGACCGCCCGGATCGTCCTGCTGGTCACGTCGCCCCGCCTGCCGGCCGGGCTGCTGACCGCCGCCGCGTGGGACGTCGTACGCGCCGCGCCGGTGCTGGCCGGCGCGGAGAGCGGGCTGACCGCCGCCGTGCGGGCGGCGGGCGTCGAGGTGACGGTGGTGGCCGGCGGGGCGACGCAGGCGTTGCTCGACGCGGTGGCCGCGCACGGCTCGGCGGTCTGGCTGGCCGGCCCGGCCGGCGACGAGGCGCTGGCCCGGGAGCTGGGCCTGCGGCTGGCCCGGCAGCCGGGCCTCGCCGAGCTGGAGCTGATGTACGGCTCCTGGGATCCGCCGGGGGCTCGGCTGCTCGACGCGGTCGAGGTGATGGACCGGCTGGCCTCGCCGGGCGGGGACCCGTGGAAGCGGGCGCAGACCCACCGCAGCCTGGCGGGTTTCCTGCTGGAGGAGTGCTACGAGGCGTACGACGCGATCAGCGCCGACGACACCGACGCGCTCCGCGAGGAGCTGGGCGACGTGCTGCTCCAGGTGCTGCTGCACGCCCGGCTCGCCGAGGATCTGCCCGAGGGCGAACGGTGGAACGTCGACGACGTGGCCGGGGTGCTGGTCGACAAGATGGTCCGCCGTAACCCGCACGTCTTCGCCGGCGAGCAGGCGGGCAGTCTCGAGGAGATCGAGGCCAGCTGGGAGCGGATCAAGCGGGCCGAGAAGGCCCGCGCCTCGGTGCTGGACGGCATCGCGCTGAGCCAGCCGGCCCTCGCCCTGGCCGCCAAGATCCTCGACCGGGCCGGCCGGATCGGTCTCGCGGTGCCGCCTCCGCTGGCCGACACCCAGGTCGACCCGGAGGCCCGGCTCGGCGCCAGCCTGCTCGGCGCCGTGGCGGCGGCCCGGGAGGCGGGCATCGACCCGGAGGCGGCGCTGCGCCGCGCCGCCCTCGCCTACGCCGACGCCGTCCGCGCCGCCGAACGCCCCGCGGAAAGCTGACGGAAGCCCGGAAACGCGGTCCACTCATGATCAACGCTCCTGGCGCGGTGACGGGTGGCGGTCGGTAGGGTCGGGGCATGGAAGAGTTCGTGCCGCTGGCTGAGCGGATCGTCGAGGCCGTGCTGGAGAGTCGGCCCGGGATGGCGACCTCCGCCGGTGACCACCGGTACGACGACCGGCTGCGGGACCTGTCCGCGGACGCGGTCGCGGCCGACCAGGGGATGCTCAAGGAGGCCGCCGACGCGCTCTCCGAACTCGACCCGGACTCGCTCGACGTGGAGGAGCAGGTCGACCACGCCCTGCTCAGCGCCCTGGTCGACCGGGAGCTGTTCGAGCTGACCGAGATCCGGGCCCACGAGTGGGACCCGCTGCGGCACAACCCCGGGCCGCAGCTGCACGCCCTCCTGGCCCGCCCGTTCGCCCCGGCGGACGTGCGCCTGGCCAGCCTCGCCGGGCGGCTGTCGGCCGTACCCGACGCCCTGGCGACCGCGCGCGCGACGCTGCGCGACATGCCGCGGATCCACGCCGAGACGGCGGTGGGGCAGTTCACCGGCACGGCGGCGCTGATCCGCGACGAGATGCCCGTCCTGCTCGCCGAGGCGCCCGCGCTGCACGACCGGGTGGCCCCGGCCGCCGCCGAGGCGATCGCCGCGATCGAGGAGTTCGTCGCCTGGCTGCGGATCGGCCTGGCCGCCGACGCCGCGCCGGGGCGGGACCCCCGGCTGGGCCGCCGCCGCTGGGAGGCGCGGCTCTGGCACACCCTGGACACCGAACTGGGCGCCGCCGAGGTGCAGCGCCGCGCCTGGGCCAACCTGGACCGGGTCACCGAGGAGATCCGGGCGGCCGCCGTCGAGCTGGTCGGTGGTCCGGCCGACGACGCGACGGTACGCCGGGCGCTGGACCTGCTCGCCGCCGAGCACCCGGACGACCACACCATCGTCGACCTCGCCTCGGTCACCCTCGACGAGGCGAGCGACTTCGTCCGCGCCCACGACCTGGTCAGCCTCGTCGACGACCCGTGCGTGATCCAGGAGATGCCGGAGTTCGCCCGGGGCGTGGCCGTCGCCTACTGCGACTCGCCGGGCCCGCTGGAGGCGGCCCCGCTGCCCACGTTCTACTGCATCGCGCCCACCCCGGCGGACTGGCCGGCGCACCGGGTCGAGTCGTTCTACCGGGAATACAACGACCACATGATCCGCAACCTGACCGTGCACGAGGCGATGCCCGGTCACTTCCTCCAGCTCGCCCACGCCCGCCGGTACGCCGGTCCCACCCGGGTCCGCGCGCTGACCGAGTCCGGCGTCTTCATCGAGGGTTGGGCGGTCTACACCGAGGAGCTGATGGCCGGCCTCGGCTTCGGTGGCCTGCCAGTGCGGCTCCAGCAGCTCAAGATGCAGCTACGGATGACCATCAACGCGCTGCTCGACCAGCTGGTGCACTGCGAGGAGCTGCCCGAGTCCGAGGCGATGGCGTTGATGACCGAACGCGGATTCCAGGAGGAGGGCGAGGCGGCCGGCAAGTGGCGGCGGGCGCTGCTCACCTCCACCCAGCTCTCGACCTACTTCGTCGGCTACAGCGAGATGGCCGACATTGCCGCGTCCCGGCCGGACGGGGTGTCGGTCCGCGAGTGGCACGACGCGATGCTCGCGCACGACTGCCCGCCCCCGCGCCACCTGCGCACCCTGCTGGGCGTCTGACGCGGGTCTCAGCGCCGTCCGGCGGTCGCCGTCGCGTCGATCAGCCAGCGGGAGATCGAGTACGCCGGCGGCAGCTCCGCCGGCAGCGCGTCCACCGGGAACCAGCGCGCCTGCGCCAGCTCCCGCTCGTCCACGACCGGCTCGGCCGACGGGTCGGCGGCGGTGGCGGTGAACCCGGTCAGCAGCGTCGCCGGCCCGGACATCGCCCACGGCTGGCTGCCGAAGTAGGCCACCCGGTCGAGGGCCAAACCGACCTCCTCGCCGACCTCGCGGTGCACGGCCGCCTCCAGCGTCTCGCCCGCCTCCACGAACCCGGCGACCAGCGCCCACAGCTCGGTCGGGCCGTACGAGTGGCGGACCAGGAGCAGCTCGTCGGGGCGTCCGGCGGGACCGGGTCGGGTGATCGCCACCAGCACGGCGGCGGAGAGCCGCATCGGCAGGTAGAGGTCGCAGCCGGGGCAGCGCCGGGCCGTCTCGCCCGGCACGTCGGCCAGCTCGGTCCGGCACGCGCCGCACCACCGGTGGGTACGCCGCCAGGTGACCACACCCAGCGCCCGTCCGGCCAGGGTGGCCAGCGGTTCGGGCAGCTCGGCGGCGAGCGAGGGCCAGCTCCGCCAGCGGCCGGACAGCCGCTCGGCGTCGGCCTCGTCCAGGTCGGCCGCCCAGGCCGGCTTGCCGTCCAGGGTGCCGACCGGCACCCAGTCGGTGACCGCGGGCAGCTCGCCGACGCCGGGGAACCGCCCGTCGGGGCCGGTCAGCACCCGGCGGCCGGCGACCGGCAGGGCCAGGTCGCCCGGGGCCGGCGGGGTGGCGCCGTCGGCCCCCGGCAGGAACCCGGCGCGGTCGGGAACGCCCGACCCGGTGGGCCCGGCGGGGAAGCCGGTCACGAGGTGGTCGGGCGGCGGTCGACCACGCCGGCGCCGGACGGCACGTCGAAGGCGGCGGCGCCGACGGTGTCGGTGTAGCGGCGCAGGGCCAGCTCCGTCGGCCTGCCCCCGAGCTCGCCGGTGAAGCTGCCGAGCACCCCCTCGGTGGTGACGCACGTGGTGAAGTCGCCGGTCGAGCGCCGGACGTCGACGCAGGTGGCGTGGTGCCCGGCCACCGTGGTGTCGCTCTGGCTGATGACCGCCTGCGGGTCGAGGGCGGCGTCGGTCAGCAGCCTGATCACGGCCGGCGGGGTGACCAGCCCGCGCTTCTCCGCCTCGGGGTAGACGACCACCGACGGCCGGCCGGTGGTCGCCAGCGGGGGCAGCACCGTGCACACGGTACGCCCGCCGGTGGTCTCGCACCGGGTGACCGAATCCTGGGTCGCGGTGATCTTGCCGTCCGGCCAGGTGTACGACGAGCGGAGCGGTTCCTGCGTCTGGGCGATGGTGGCGGTACGACCGCCGGGGAGCTGGTACTCGGCGGACCAGGTCTCGGTCAGCGCCCGGTCCATCCGGGCGGCGAGGTCGTTCACCAGGTCGGCCCGGCCCAGGGCCCGTGCGGTGTCGTCGAGGGTCTGACAGCCGGTGACGGTGAGCGACACGATGACCGGCACGGCGAGCACGCGGAGGGTGGTCGAGACGGCGGGCATGGCGACCAGCGTGGTGGATCGTGTCCACCGGGCGCAAACCGGTTGCCGGTTGACGCCCGAGAATCCAGGAATGACCCGTGTCACCCGACGTCGGGTGAATGGTCCGGGTCCGGCTCCGTCGGGGACTCCGACCGGGTGGAGACGTGCGACCGGGCGCCGCCCGATACGCTGCGTTCAACACCTGCCCCAGCCGCACCGTCGCGGCCCATACCGGATTCGCACACACGAACGAGGAGCGACTCAGTGGCAACCATCGAGGGAATCGTCGCCCGGGAAATTCTCGACTCGCGGGGCAACCCGACGGTCGAGGTCGAGGTAGGGCTCGACGACGGCACGATCGCCCGCGCCGCGGTGCCCTCCGGCGCCTCCACCGGCGCCTTCGAGGCGATCGAGCTGCGCGACGGTGACTCCGACCGCTACCAGGGCAAGGGCGTCGAGAACGCGGTCACCAACATCGAGGACAAGATCGTCGACCAGCTCATCGGCTACGAGGCCAGTGAGCAGCGGCTGATCGACCAGAAGATGCTGGACCTCGACGGCACCGACAACAAGGCCGAGCTGGGCGCCAACGCCATCCTGGGCGTCTCCCTGGCGGTGGCGAAGGCCGCTGCGGGCAGCGCCGAGCTGAGCCTCTTCCGCTACCTGGGTGGCCCGAACGCGCACCTGCTGCCGGTGCCGATGATGAACATCCTCAACGGTGGGGCACACGCCGACTCCAACGTCGACGTCCAGGAGTTCATGATCGCGCCGATCGGCGCGCCCAGCTTCCGCGAGGCGCTCCGCTCCGGCGCCGAGGTCTACCACGCGCTCAAGTCGGTGCTGAAGAAGAAGGACCTCTCGACCGGCCTGGGTGACGAGGGCGGCTTCGCCCCGAACCTGCCGAGCAACGCCGCCGCGCTGGACCTGATCGCCGAGGCGGTGGAGAAGGCCGGCTACCGGCTCGGCAGCGACATCGTCTTCGCCCTCGACGTGGCCGCGACCGAGTTCTTCGACAACGGCACCTACACCTTCGAGGGCAGCGCCAAGTCCGCCGAGGAGATGAGCAACTACTACACCAAGCTCGTCGGCGACTACCCGATCGTCTCCATCGAGGACCCGCTGTCGGAGGACGACTGGAGCGGCTGGGCCACCCTCACCGCGGCCCTCGGTGACCGGATCCAGATCGTCGGCGACGACCTGTTCGTCACCAACCCGCAGCGGATCGCCCGTGGCATCACCGAGAAGGCCGCCAACGCGGTGCTGGTCAAGGTCAACCAGATCGGTTCGCTGACCGAGACCCTCGACGCGGTGGACCTGGCCCACCGGGCCGGCTTCAAGTGCATGATGAGCCACCGCTCCGGCGAGACCGAGGACACCACCATCGCCGACCTGGCCGTCGCCACCGGCTGCGGCCAGATCAAGACCGGCGCCCCGGCCCGCTCCGACCGGGTCGCGAAGTACAACCAGCTCCTGCGCATCGAGGAGGAGCTGGCCGACGCGGCGCGGTACGCCGGCGCCGGCGCCTTCCCGCGCTACCGTTCGGCCTGACACACGAAGCCTCGGGGGAGGGGTGTGACGATGCAGCAGCGCCGCACACCGGGTGGTCAGCGTCCCGCCCGTCGACCGACCGGTCGGCCGGGCGGGGCCCGCGGCGCCCGGGCGTCGGCCCGCGACGGCGGGGTCCGCGCGGAGGCGCGCGCCGGCGCCGTCCGGGCGCGGG
>NZ_JBAKHM010000065.1:0-616 GCF_036902725.1 Micromonospora psammae
GGAGGATGAATAATGTGTGGGATTAAGTTAAAAGACTATGCCCCTGTTGCTAACATTATTGCGCGTCTGCAAGTGTTAGCGCCTGACCTGTTTATTTTTAAAGGTGTCACGCCGGAACAGTTAAACGACATGCTTATTTATAATCATGGCAATCGTACTGTTTATGAGGGTGTATTGGGAGCGGATTTAGATTCGCTCTCTATTCTCCTGTTGGGCGCGTATCTGGAAAAATGGTTATTATTGCCGGGGTATTATAAGCAGGTTCAAATCGGCGCTAATAGTTACAAGACCAAAAAAGAAGTTATTGAGACACTCGGAAATAAAGACGTTGCAAATAAAGTCGCGGCCTTTAACTCTGACGTTCTCATTACTGACGGGGCAGACATTGAGATTACAAAAGGCGAAGTTGTCCGAACTATTACCGACTCTGCTTTTGACCTCAACGCTGTATTTAATAACTTGACACTTTTAGATAAGACTGCTATTATTAATACAGTTCTACACGACATCGCAAACTTTTATTGCGTGTCTATTTATCTCTAAAATCATCCTCAAAATAAGGACTGAAAATAATGAAAGTGACTCAACTAAAGACCCTGCTTGCCTCAGTAATGGG
>NZ_JBAKHM010000066.1:0-604 GCF_036902725.1 Micromonospora psammae
CTACTCCTTGCGATTAGATTTGATCTAACGGCGTTCCGTTTGCCGATTCTACCACCGTTGCGTGTCCTAATTTTTCAGCAATATCGATCAACGCGTCCTCGATTTGATCTGGTGAAAGATTCGCGCTTGCCTCTGCTAGTTCTGAAGCGAGTTGCATTGCCTTATCATACGTGCCTGCGTGCATTTGTTCGATAATGTTACCCTGCTCTTTCATCAACTTCGCGATCTCGTCAAAGAGTTCATGAGGGTTGCTGTTTCGGAATTTTGAGTTCAATCGTGCCACCGCTTGTTTTGGTGTCAGTCCTTTTGCGTCCTCTCCGTACAATTTCAGTTGTCGATCGATCATCTTTTTCGTCCCGTTCACGTTTTTCGTGACGTAGGTGTCAATTTCTTGAAGTTTGCGTAATAGCGTTCCGACTTCACGATCACCAAGTCCGCGAATTGTGATATACCCGCCCTGCTTGTCGGTCAAGGCTTTCCATGATTTTACCGACTGCGCGAACGTGCCGTATTTCTTTTCAACGTTCCCGATTGATCGGCGTAAGTTCTTGATTAATCGGCTCGCCTCTCGCCGTTCCGCTTTTGCTCTTGCCAATGCCTGCGC